>NZ_AAEW02000007.1 GCF_000167355.1 Desulfuromonas acetoxidans DSM 684 | reverse complement strand
CACCGACAATCTGGCTTTTGGTGAAGAGAAGAAAAAAGGCGACATCCCGTTTGGCGGTACCCTGGTTGTGCATGGCCACCAGGCCGCCAAACTCGGCAACCTCACCACCATGCCGAAACGCGGCACCCCCATGGAAGTGGGCCGCGATCTGGTCGCGCAAAATATGCCGATCAGCGAGTTTTTAAAGAAACTGCGCGATGCCGCAGGCCGCATTGAACCGGCGTTAAACAAAGAACTCAAAGCAACCTTTGGAACCAGTATCGAAATTAACCGTGCCGACGAGGTGATCAAAGCAATCTGCGCCGACCAGGAGTGGCGCGATATGGATGCCGATCAGGCTCAGGCACTGTAGAGGAGTGGGTAATGAATAGAGTTGAACATTTATTGACAGTTCTCATTGAGGAGGCTGCTGAAATTCAACAAGCAGCGACAAAAGCCCTCCGCTTTGGCCTTACCGATGGCAGACCTGGTGGAACAACGACTAATGCTGAGGACATCAGAAACGAATCCGATCAGTTAACGGCAACACTGGAAATGCTTGAGCATGAGAACTTTATCCCCCAGAGCTTGGGGCGGGAGCATATAGAGCAGAAAAAAAAACGAGTTGAAGTCTATATGTTCTACGCCAAGGAAACCGGCGCTTTAATTGATTAGGAAAACGACAGGGAGACAGCAATGGGCAGACCGAAATCAAACCAACCCCACGGGTGGGACCGCCCCGTGCAAGAAATCTATCTCAAAAAGTTGCTGGCCGACGCCAATATCAGTCAGCGCGAATTCGGCCCCATGGTCGGCGTATCAGGTACGACCATTAATTTGATCTGCAATAAAAACTACATCCCCACCACCATGACTGGATTTGAACAGCACATTGAAAAATTTATCCGTGAAAACGAAGACATGATGGCGGTGCTCAACCGGGAAAAACGCGATGTGAAAAGTATCTGGCAGCCGCTCAAAGGGTGCCACATGAACAAAATCAAGCCTGCATCAAATGGCGTCAACAAACCGGCGGCCATGGTGCCAGGCAATAATCAGGACGAAACCGAAATCAAGGAGGTCTCCATGCTTACAGACGGGGCACGTAAACAGTTCAAACTCTTTCGCCATCCCTTCATTGACGACATTTTGAAGGATAGCGACATCTTTATGTCCGACGAACACCGCTATATTGAAGCGGCCATGCTCGACGCCGCCCGTCACGGCGGGTTTCTCGCCGTCATCGGAGAAGTCGGCAGCGGTAAAAGCGTCATGCGCCGCAAGGTGATCGAACAGCTCAAACGCGACGGCGATGTGCTGGTGATCTATCCCCAGGTGATTGATAAAGAACGGGTCACAGCCGGCAGTATCTGCGACGCCATCATTTACGATATCAGTAACGAAAAGCCTAAGCAGCGCCTTGAAGCCAAAAGCCGTCAAGTTCAGCGCCTGCTGCTGGATCGCAGCCGCAACGGTTTTCGCCACGTCATCATTCTGGAAGAATCCCACGATTTGAGTGTGCCGGTGCTGAAATATCTCAAGCGCTTCCATGAACTTGAAGACGGCTATAAGAAAATGCTCGGCATTATCCTGGTCGCACAAACTGAGCTGAAAAGCCGCTTCACGGAGTCTCAGAATATCGACATGCGTGAGGTTATTCAGCGTGTGCAGATCGCTGAAATTCACGGCCTTAACGGCTCACTCAAAGGCTATCTGAAGGTTAAGTTTGAGCGGTTGGGCGTCAAGCTCGACAGCATCTTTACCGATGATGCCTTCGACATGATTAGCAGCCGACTCACCACCCAGGACGATAGCCGACGCAAAGTCAGTCTTGCCCATCCGCTGCGCGTTAACAGTCTGGTTATTGACGCAATCAATCTGGCCCATGAAATGGGCGAAGAACGGGTCACCGGCGATGTGATCCAGGCACTGTATTAAGAGGAGAAAACAACACCATGAGCGACTTAGCCACCATCGAAAAAAACACTCAGGATTTTGCCACCAAACACAAAGCCCTCAGCGGTTTAGTCCAGACGCTGCAAGACGAACTGGAGAAGGTCAAGCGCGTTCACCTTCCTGCCATTAAGGCCGCAGCTGAAGACGTCGCCGAAAGCCAGGCCGTACTGCACTCAACCATCAAAGAAAGCCCCAGCTATTTCCAGAAGCCTAAAACCATGGTCATTGCCGGGGTGCGCGTTGGCTTTAGAAAAGAAAAAGGAAAGCTCAGTTTTGATGACGAAGAAACCGTGATCAAGCTGATCCGCAAATACCTCTCTGACATTGCCGACACCCTGATTAAAGAAGAGGAGTCGGTGCTGAAGACACCCCTGGGCAATCTCACCGTCGCCCAGCTGAAGAAAATCGGCGTCACCGTTACAGACGACACCGATCAGGTGCAGATCAAGCCGGTCGGCAGCGAGATAGACAAGATGGTCGCAGCCCTGCTCGAAGAGGGGGAGGAACTCCTCCGGGAGGCTGTGTGATGGCCAGTAAAATCGTTTGCCCTAAATGCGGTGCCGGATCAGCCTCGCTCAGCGTGGAGTTTGACCTCACCGTGTTGGGCCGTGAGAGATTCATCCGTTGTAGCCAGTGCGGTAATCGGGTTTATGAATCACAGAAAACCGTGATGAAAATGCCGGTACCCACGGTTAAAAAATATCGCTATGAGCCGACCGGCGTGTGCAAGGTCGACGGATGTACTCATCCGATTTATGCCAACAACAAGAGTGGATTTTGTCAGGAGTGCGGCACCAAGCAACGTGCGGCATTTAACAAAAAACACCTTCCGCCATTTATCGAGGTGGCAGGTGAATGGATTAAAAACCCGCTCAAGAGAACGATCAATAAACATCCCGCGCAAGTCGCGTGAGGTTGGGGAGGACAGCCATGCAAAATCACGTAGAAGTCGCTGAGAGATGTTACGAAGAATCTCTTCGTATTGGGAAAATTATCTATCTCGCCGCTAATCCAGACCAGGTAAATGATGATCTTGCAGAACTCTTTGAGGACTATGAAGATACCCTTGAAGAGATCTTCGGCAAGGCACCTAATTGGGTCGTTGAGGAAAATTACGACAAAGAAACTCTGCACGAATGGCTCATGCAAAAGGAGAAGTTCGGCTTTCTTGTCCACTTTGAAACGCCGGTAAGAAAGTATTTTTCAGAAACATCGTGTTCTTTTGGATGGGGGTATTACTCCATGAAGTGGATCTATTCTGAAAGTCTCGAAGATGCCATTGAACAAGGTATTTCATGGGCCAAGCAGCAGACTAAGGAAGCAAAACAGCAGTTCCTCAACCAGAAACAAGAGGAGGAAGCGTCATGACTATGGGAATCACAGACGGAGACCGCGTTTATCCATCACCTGCAGCCTGGGAAAAAGGCGAAGCACACCATCGGGAGCTGGCAGCCATCAAAGAGTATGACGTCACCACCATTGGCCAACTGAGAAACGCACTCAAAGATTTACCGGACAATATGCCCTGTGAAGATGTGATGGGCGAAGCGATCCTGGTTACAACGGGCCGCAAGGTCGTTATTTCTTAGAGGAGAAATAAATGTTCGAAGATCGCGAAGAGCTAGAAGAAATGGGACTTGATCCTGACCTGGTTGCCGACCTTCTATTGCAGGCCACAGTTCCACTTGAGAGCCGCAAGTCAAAAGAAGCTGAATATGTGAGAAATGCGCTGGAAAGCGCAGCGGAACAACTCGAACAATAGCGAAACAGCCATTTCCCTGATGCCGGGGAAATGGTGGTCATCAGGGTGTGGCGGCCCTGGTCTGAAGAGCAGCCAGAAGCACGACATTTCCCGGAGGGGTTAACCTCCTTCACCCCTCCGGGACTTTTTCAAAGGAAATCGCAATGAAACTTTTTGACTACATGCCCCTGCTTTGGTGCATCGCTGCGACGGGGCTGGGCTTTTATAACGGATGGAAAAAAGACGGCATTTTCCCGGTGATTTTCTTGCTGTTCCTCCTCTGCTACTGCGGAGGGTTCGGCTTTGGAATTCTGCTGCGTAAACAGACAGAGGTGGTAAATCATGAGCAAGTGCAAAGCACCGACAGAAGTGTATAGCCGCGTTGTGGGCTTCTTCCGGCCAATCCAGCAGTGGAACAAAGGCAAACAGGAAGAATTCCGCCAGCGCAAGGAATACAAGGTTGATGACAAGCAGCCCTGAAGGAGGCATTTACGCCCCGGAAGCCTGAGAAATGCGGCAACTGATCGCTGCTGGTCACAGCGGCGAATGCGCCGCCGGTCAAGTCTGGAACGGATATCACTGCACATGCGGAGTTGAACATGTCAAAAGCCAAACAAATCACCTGGCCGCAACCGTGCCTGGGCATCATGGATCTGAAACGGGTCGTGGTTGGTGAGCAGTCCCAGGCCATTGTCCATGTCGGCATGGATATCCAGATCCCGCTGAGCCAATACGAGGCCCTGAAGCGTAACCCCCGCGTTGTGGTGTGGGTTGAATCAGTACGAGGTGAAGAATGAACCAGGATCACGTTGAAAAAATCAAAAAGCTCTTGGCTCTGTCGAAGTCAAGCAACGCTCACGAGGCCGCACTGGCCTTGCAACGCGCTCAAGAGCTGATGCAGAAACATAACGTCACCATGACCTATGTCCGTCTGTCCGACGTCAAAGAGGCAAAAACAAGGATCGGCAAGGTGAAAAATCCGGCAATACACATCAAGTGGCTTGCGCGAATGGTTGCGGATGCTTTTGGTTGCCGCCTGCTTCTTGTGACTGAATACGTCGGCTTCTATGGTTGGTTTAGTTCCGCGCAGTTTATTGGCATTGATAGCGCTGCCGAATTGTCGAGCTATGCTTTCGACGTTCTGCACCGGCAGTTGGAGCGGGATCGCAAGCACCACCTGACAACGCTCAAACGTTGCAAACGAGCAACAAAGGTGCGCAGGGCCGATGCTTTTTGTCGTGCATGGGTATCAATGGCGGCCAGTAAGGTGGTGGACCTAGCCCCGAAACAAGAGCAACAAGACGCTATCACTCAATGGATCGAAACCAACCATGGCGAAAGCCTGGTAGAGGACACCAATCGGAAACATAAGAAAGCCCGCCGCGATGATAGTGGATCTGTCATCGCCGGTCTTCAAGCCGGTGATCAGGCCCAGCTTCATGCCGGAATGACCGGAGAAGATCGGTTGAGGTTACAATGAAACTACGCTGCCCCGTTTGTCATTGCACCTTCAGCCTGGAGGCCATTGTCGCAAGCGATGCCGGGCGCGATTTGCTGATTGCTCTATCACAGCAGGGCCAGCTATTCCGGCCACTGGTGCAATACATCGGCCTGTTTCGCACCGCGCAGCGCGATTTGAGCTATACCAAGGCGCTCAAGCTGGTCAATGAAGTGGTTGAACTCGGCATTGAGCCGGATCGGCTGGCCATTGCCCTGCAGGACACCGTTGATGCGATTCATGCCAAGCGCAAGCAAGGCACAGCCAAGCCGTTTAAAAACCACAACTATCTGTTGAGCGTGCTGGAAACCGTGTCAACTGATCAGCCGCAACGGTGGGTGGTGGAAAATGGTCGTCAGCCTGGCATGAGCAAAAGCAAGCAAGCGGCGGCAAGTTTGCTGGAATGGGCCGGTGATGACTGGCTGAAGCAAGAGATCGGTGCCGGGCTGGCCCGGCTAATCGTACTCAAACGCAATGGCGCACCAGCCGCAGACACCATCCTGGTTACGGCATCCGAATTTGAACGGTTCCTGGTTAAACGCAATCAGACTATCCGTGAAATAGATCAGCCGCGCATTCGTGAGGGCTTTGAGCAACTGATCAGCAGCTTTGATGGCTGGCCGGAACCGAAAGACCTCTACGCAAACATGCCACGCCGACCGGAGCGTAAGAATCTGCCGGAGGGGTTAAGTGACGAAGATCGGGAGATAGCAGCGGCGTTTTTCAAATCAGCATCGGAGGGGAATTATGGCAAAACCAGCGGGAATAACTAACAAGCAAATCCGCATTATCCAGATGGCGAAAAAGGAACTCGGCATGGATGATTCCGCTTACCGCGAACTGCTCATGGATGAATTTGGCGTCCAAAGCTGCACTCGGCTTGATCTTCACCAGGCCAATCGATTTATCGATATTTTACAGAAAAAGGGATTCCTGCTAAAACCCGTCAACCCGGATTGGCGCAGCGTAAGTGTCAAGCCTGCCCGCCGCACGACCAAGCAAGGCGGCAAGACGGTTTCCTTGGCCAGCCCAGCTGAGCGGGAGAAGATTCAGATCCTCGCCGAACTGATCGACTGGCGGGTCGAAAACGGCCTTGAGCTGTTCCTGGAAAAACGCGCCCGCATCAAAAACGGCAAAGTGCGCACCAGCCGCGACGCCTATCTCGCCATTGAAGCCCTGAAGAAACTATTTGAAAACGGCATGAAAAAGCAGTACGGCCCGGACTGGTGGCTGCTGGAATTTGCCGATGACCGGATCATGGGCTATATCAAACGCCACCGCCCGGAAGAATACAGTCTCGGGCCGGAGATCATCCAGGATCGGAGCCATGGATAAGGTCAGCATCGGCGAACAAAAGCTCCTCGGCATGTTGCGTGCGGCTGGGCAGCCGAAGAAAGCCAGCTACAATCCTTCGGAAGTGGTGGCTATCCTCGGCATCTGCCCGCGCACCTTCTGGACTATGGTTGGCGACTACGAGCCGGACCCCGACAGCGGTCAGCCGCTCAATCCGGCCACTCTTGACAGCTACATGCTGCGCCGATCCCGCCGGGTGCGTCACGATGAGCTAGCCGCCTACCTGGAGCGCAACAACACCTATCAACGTAACAACGCCATCGACCCGCGACAGATGGCGCTGTTTTAACCCTATGGCCCGCCACATTCCGCGTTGTTGAAGCGCCCCGGCACAGGGCCGGTACGAACCGGCGGGCCAGTTTAAAAAGTCACCATTCAAGCCCCTTTCTTCTTTTTTGAGGAAAGGGGCTTTTCTTGTGCAAAATCAAGCAAGTTGCACAGGCCACCTATCTAAATATCCCCTATGATCCGACCATACACAGCGCGACCTGCCCCGTGCTGTCCTCCTGTAACGCGGGGAGCTTTTGCTCCCCGCCACCTTAATACAAAGGAATGGTCGAAAATGAACAAACCGTTGATCTTGATCGATCCAGGACACGGCGGCAGCGATCCTGGCGCACTGGCCATACTACAAGAGAGCACCAGCGTCTACCGTGAAGCCGACATCAACCTGAAAATTGCCCAAGTTGTCGGCGAAGCCCTGTTGCTGCATGGCTTTGACGTCGCCTATACCCGCTGCAACGATCTGCAGCTCACCCTGTCACAGCGTGCCGAGCTTTCCAAGGTCTACCGACCGGCGCTGTTTTTATCCTTTCATTGCAATGCCGCCTCCAGTCCAAGAGCCACCGGCATGGAGGTGTTCACCTCGCCGGGACGCACCGAGTCCGATACCGTGGCCGAGCTGCTGATCGCCGAGCTGGAAAAGACCACCGTCGGCAAGGTGATGCGCACCGATCCGAGCGACGGCGACCGCGACAAAGAGGAAAAGTTCGTTGTCCTCACTCAGACCGCCTGCCCCGCCTGCCTGCTGGAGTTTGGCTTTATGACCAATCCGGCAGATCTGCGCTGGTTGCTCAGCGAGACCGCCTGGCAGCAAATCGCCGAAGCCATGATTAACGCCCTGACCACCTGGAGGGATGACGTATGACCTACGAGCAACTGCGCAAAATTGCCGCCACCGGCGATGTGTTGGCCGTCAAAGGCTCCGGTATTGCAGGGCGCATTATTCGCGCTTTTACCGGCGAATCTTACAGCCATGTGGCCATGCTGGTGTGGGACACCGCCGGGCTGTACGCCTATGAGTTTGTCGAAGGCACCGGATTTCAAAGTATGCCAGCCAGTGAGTGGGTGCGTCGCCGCCAGAAAGAGAATCTACGCTATTGCCGAGCGCCGAAGCTGGTGCGTCAGAACCAGGACGCCGTGGCAACAGCCGCCCGTAAATACCGCAACAGCTCGGTGATGTCGCGCTGGTACGGCTGGTTTTCCCTGGTCAAAGTGTGGCTGAGCCAGAAGATCGGCACAGAGATCCCGGTGATCCAGAAGGTGTGCTCCACCTACATCCAGGAATGCTGGCTTGCCTCTGGCTTTGTCTTCGACATTACCGCCAATCCGGGGGCCGTTGTAGATGCCTGTAACCCCGTCCTGACCATTAACGAGGAGGAAGATCTATGGAACGCTTTATTCATGTCCTGACCGTTGTCTTTGTCGTTGCCCTGCTGTGCGGCCTGTGCATTCTGCCTGCCTGTACCGGCACCAACTCAAACAAGGCCGCAGAGCTGATCACCACTGATGCCGCAAAGAACCTACTTAGTGAAGCCATTGACGCCGCGTTGCTGCCGACGGTTGAGGTGTATCTCACCAAACACCCGGAGCGTGCGCCTATCGTTGCCGAGGTCGCCGCAGCCGCAGCCACTGAATGGCCCCAGGGAAAAACCGTCACCCTGACAGAAATCGGCAACGTGTTTGAACAGCGCCTGGCAGAAAAGACCGACCTCTCCGACGTTGCCCGCGAATCGATCATGGGCACGCTGACCACGTTGCGAACTGTAGTGCGCTCGTTTCTCAATCTGCGCGGCTATGAGTTACCGGAAATCGTCACCACCGACGGTGCCGCCCTGATGACGCAGATCGCCGCCATTGCCAACAGCGTTGCTGCCGAGTAACGGGTCAGGAGGCCATTTTGACACCCGAACATTTAGCCGCCCTGGCAACGATCCTCACCATCCTGAAAAACATCGGCGTGCTGCCGCTCTCCGTGGTGTCTCTGCTGTTTTTCGGGCCGTGGATCACGCTCATTGCCGTGCTCTACAGCCAGGGCCGCCGGGCCGACAAAACCCTGACCACCTTTCAAGAGTCTGTCGGCACGATGCAGGCCACCATGGCCCAGCAGGATACCCGCATCAACGAACAGATTGTCGGTCAGAATGACCGGCTCAACAAAATGCTCACCGAGCAGAATGTTCGGGTCAATGACATCATTTTGGATTTTCGCGACCGCACCGGAGAGCTGATCACCGGTCAGGAAAAACGCTTTGAGGCCGTGGTGCGCATGTACGAAAACAACGTCGAAATGGTCCGCGATTACCACAAGCTGGCCGACGATCTGACCGGCGTCATCACCCTGACCACACGGACACTCGAAGCCCTGGTGCAGAAGGTCGACAACAATATGTTTTGCCCGGCTGTCCGGGAAAAGGGAGGACGATAAATGTCGTTGCACGAACAACGCATGATGCTCAGAGGCCAACTTGAAGAGGCCAAAGCCAAACAACGCAGTTTGCGCCTGCGCGTCGAAGGTAACGCCCAGGGCGTGTGCCGCCTGCTGAACACCACCTTGACCGCTGCCGATGATCTGCGCGTTGACCTGGCCGCCGCGCAGATGGACGAACTGCAGGAAGCCTGGGCGGAGCTGACGGTGATCAATAGCCAGATCGACCGCCTGGAAAAGGAACTGGCATGAAGACGTGCCGCAGTTGCGCTTTTTTCAAAGATGATCTCGCCATCGACACCATTACCAGGTGGACGAAGGATGACTCACATGGCTTTTGTTATGCCGACAAACCAGCGATCCGCCGAGCTGCGAATTATCCGGCCTGTTTAGCGCATCGGGAGGAATCCAATGGCTGAACGCGGCGACAAGACCAAGCTCTACCCGGTGGCCATGCGCATGTATGGCGACGGCAAGAGCCTTACCGAGATTGAGGACGTGCTCGGTGTCTCGAGACAAACCCTGTCGGTGTGGAAGCGGGACACCCTCACCCCCGGTGAAGAGCTGGACGAATGGGACAAAGCCCGCGAGAAGCGCCTGAGCTACGTGCAGCGCATGGAAAACCTGCTCGACCGCGAGCTGGAACACGCTGAAAACAGTCAGGCAGGCCAGGGACTCGGCGCTACCTACGACAGCATCAGTAAATTGGGTGCGCTGGTGCAGCGCTTCAAACAGGCCGAGCAAGAAGCCCAGATGAAAAGCGCGGCCCAGCGCCAGGCGCTGTTTCTGGATTTTGTCCGCGATCTGATCGACTACGGCAGCCGCAACGACGATGAACTGGTCAGCGTGCTGGAGCGCAACTTTGACGATTTGGTCCAGTGGGGCCGGGAGAAGTATGAAGCCCGCTAATGCCACACATAAAGTCAGTTTTTACGGGGTGCGTTGCTATTGGAACGAAACAACAGAGGAACTGTGGGGCGTCAATTGGACGTGTGACCAGATCCTGCACCTCCTCATCGTACTGCATTGCAGCCTGTGCGCTCTGCTGCTCAAAGACAATGAAGCCTCTTTCCCTATGAAGATTCTGGAGGAATACGAATAATGGCCCTCTCCGCCACCAAAAAACGCCAATACGACCAGGAGGTCGAAGCCATCCGCCAGATGATCACGGCGGCGGCGCGTCCGTTCCCGGACGATAAGCGCTTGCAGCGTGAGCGCAAGGCGCGGGCGGAGGAGAGTCTCGATTATTTTAACCGCACCTATTTCCCGCACTATTTCAACCGCCCGTCGAGCGGACTGCACAAATACTTTGCCGAGCGGTTCCCGGCAATGATCGAGCGGGCCAATAAAACCGGATTCGGCGATAAAGAAGCCGACGCCGCGCCGCGTGGCAACGCCAAGTCAACCTGGACAACATTCGGCCTGATCCTGTGGGCGATTGCCTTTAAGAAACGCCGCTATGCGCTGATTGTTTCGGAAACCGCACCGCAGGCAAAAGAGTTTTTGAGCTTTATCAAGCTGGAATTGGAAACAAACGAACGCCTTCAGCAAGATTTCCCCGAGCTGGCCGGTGAAGGTCCGGTATGGCGTGAAGACAAGATCATTACCCGCAACGGTCGCAAGATTCAGGCGGCAGGCAGCGGTCAGAAACTGCGTGGTCTGCGCCATGGCGCGTGCCGTCCCGATCTGGTGATCGGCGATGACCTGGAAAACGACGAATCCGTGGAAAGCGCCGACCAGCGCAAGAAGCTGGAAAACTGGTTTTTCAAAGCCCTGATGAAGATCGGCCAGCCCGACACCGTGTTTATCGTCGTCGGCACCGTGCTTCATTACGAAAGCCTGCTGCAGCGCCTGCTCGAAAAGCCGGGCTGGAAGGGCCGCAAGTTCAAAGCGGTTTTGAAATATGCCGCCAACCGCAAGCTGTGGGACCGGTGGGAGAAGATCTTCGCCGATCTCACCGTGGGCAAAGAGCAGGCCGAAGCCAACGCCGACGCCTTTTTCGAGGCCAACAAACAGGCCATGCTCCAGGGCGCAGAAGTGCTGTGGCCGGAGATGGAGCCGTATTACTACCTGATGAAAATGCGGGTCTCCGACGGCCCGGCCTTCTTCGACAGTGAAAAACAGAACGAACCGCTCAACCCGGAAGATCAAGTGTTCCTGGAGGAATGGTTTGTTGATTGGGACGATGACCCGGTTGACCTCACCGGCATCCCCCATGCCGGAGCGTGCGACCCGTCCCTGGGTAACAAGAATAAACGCAATGACCCCAGCGCCATCCTCGGCGGGCGTATGAAAGATCGCATCTTGTATCTCGACATCGCCGATATCGAGAAGCGTAAGCCGGACCGGATCATGACCGACCTGCTGACCTACCATGAGCGCGATCCGTTCGACCAGTTGCGCATGGAGACAGTGCAGTTTCAGGAGTTCTTTGCCCGGCAGTTTGCCCAAAAGGCCCATGACGAAGACTTGACCATCAACATCGATGAGCACAAGCCGACCACCGATAAAGATCTGCGCATCATCCGGCTGCAACCGTGGATCAAAAACGGCTGGATTCGCTTTCGCAGCGATAACTACGAACTCAAGCGCCAGCTTATCTACTACCGTCCAGGCAATCGCGGCGGTCACGATGACGGGCCGGACGCTCTGGAAATGCTCCTCGGCCTGTGTGAAGAGGGTCTGATCCGTGCCGTGTGCGCCGGAGCCAAAGACGAGAAGAAAAAGAAAGAGGAGCAACAACGCGGCCACTTTGGCCGGGGCGGTCAGCGCAAGCTGGGACTCCGCAATTTATTCAGGAGACATTTCTGATGGGATTTTTATCAGCTATCGGCGAGCGCATGTTCGCCTCGGTCATTGAACAAAAGGTATCGGAACGCCTCAGCGCCGCCAGTGCCTCACCGGCGGATGATATGCAGTGGCGGCGGCTCACCGGCAACAGTGACCGCGAGCTTCCCATTGCCACCTGGCAGCGTCAGGTCGAGATCTGCTATTGGCTGTGGAAAACCAACCCCATGGCCAACTGGATCATCGAAAGCATGGGATCGTTCGTTGCCGGTAAAGGGTTTTCCTACACCTGCAAAAATGATGACGTGCGTCAGATCCTGGATGAATTCTGGAATGATCCGGTCAACCGCATGGATCTCAAGTTCGGCAAGAAAGCCCGCGAGCTTGGCATCTTCGGTTTGCAGTGCTGGCAAGCGTTTGTCTCGCCACAGACAGGCCGCGTGCGCCTCGGCGTGATCGATCCGGCCCAGGTGGCCGAAGTCTACACCGACCCGGACAACGTCGAGATGCGCATTGGCGTGAAAGTCTACAACCACGACAGCGGCGAAACCCGCTATCTCAAAACCATCCTGCCGCGTGAAGCCGACGACATGCTGTCGCCCTACGCCAACCAGATGCGCGATGGCTATGCCGACGGCGAATGCTTCCTCTATGCCGTCAACCAGGTGAGTAACGACCCCTACGGCACCTCGGATCTGTTCGTCATTGCCGACTGGCTCGAAGAGTATGAGGACTTTGTCTTTGACTATTCGCAAAAAGCCAAAAAGCAGAATGCCTATATCTGGGACGTCACCATGAACGGCAGCAATGATACCGAGTGCCAGGATTTCGCCGATCAGTTCGCCACCCAGGAAGATGGCGCGATCCGCGTCCACAATGAAAAGGTCACGTGGCAAGCCGTTGCGCCGAAATTACAGGCTCTGGAGGTCAAGGAGAGCGCTGATGTGTTCCGCAATCACATTCTGGGCTGCAAGTCGATCCCGGCACACTGGTATGGCGGTCTTGCCGATGCCAACCGCGCCAGCGCTGCCGAGAGTAACGACCCGATCAAGGCGTTTATTGATGACCGTCAGATGCTGCTCAAGTTCGTGCTCGAAGACATCCTCACCTATGTCATCGAAAAAGCCCTGGATGCCCGTTACCTCACCGTGCCGCGTGATGTCGATCCCTACGAGTTCAGCGTGCAGACCCCGGAGGCCATGGAGCGTGACGTGACCAAAACCTCCAGCGCGGTGACCCAACTGGCCACCACCATTGCCGTGGCCCAGGCCAACAACTGGGTCGACCAGGATACCGCCATGAAGATGTTCGCCTTCATCATTGCCATGGTCGGCTATGACTTTGACCCCGAACAGATGGAGCCGACCAAAGGGCCGACCGACGACTACCAGGGCGTGAAGCAACCCGACACCGCGCCACCGGCCAGCGAGGAGGAATAGCCCCGTGATCGACGTAACCGCACAGATCGAGCAGATCCTCGCCGAGCAACAAGCCGGTAAGCTGCGCCGCGAACAGGCCATGGTGGCCTTGTTGCGCGATGTGCGCCGTCAGACCGTCGACGCCATTCTGTCTGTTGAGGCCGACAGCTATCAGGCCACGCACATGACCGCCAACCTGACCATGATCGACTCAGCGCTGACCCGCTTTGAAAGTGGTGCAATCAGCTTGCTCAGTGAGGGCGTGACCGCCTCCTGGAGCAATGGCCTTGACATGGTGCCGGGCGTGCTGTCCCGCGCCGGGGTATCGGTGATCACGTCGCACCTGACCTCACCGCTACTGGCCACGGCACAGGAGTTCGGCGCTCAGCGCATCCGGGGCTTACGCAGTGACCTGATGACCAAGATCCGCTCCGAGTTGAGCCTGGGCATCCTCGGCCAGAAAACACCCTGGCAAGTGCGCCAGGCCGTGGCCGGGTCGTTGAGCAGCCCCGGCGTGTTCCGCAGCATTGAAGAACGCGCCAAGGTCATTGTCGATCTGGAGATGGGCCGTGCTTACAGCCAGGCGGCGCAACTGGCCATGGAACAGTCAGTGCGCAGCGTGCCGCAGATGAAGAAACAGTGGTGGCACGCTGGCCATCCCAAGCAGCCGCGCCGCAGCCATTTACTGCTGCACGGTCAGATTGTCGACGTCGACAAACCATTTTTGATTGGCAGCATAGCGCTGCGTTACCCCCGCGATCCAAAAGCGCCGATCCGCGAGACCATCCGCTGCGGCTGTATAGCCGTTCCCTGGCATCCGGCATTTGGTGACAACACCCTGCCGATTTACGACGCACGCGGTAATGAAATCGCCCGGCGTGGACCGCGCACCGGCCACGAAGAGGAGTTAGCCGGAAAATTCGCCCTGGCTGACAAAAAGTAACAAAAGCAGGCATTGGGCCGTCCAGTGCCGTGAAAATTGATTTTAAGCGTTTATAAACGCCCTGCGCGGCCATTCACAACGCAGGGCCACCATCAAAAAGGAGATTTGCAATGGCAGACAAAGGTGCCGCTCAGGGCCAACCAACCGTAGAGGAACTGGAAAAGAAGATTGCCACCCTCGAGGAACAACTCAAAGAGCAGGCAGGCGTTCAGGAAGATGACCTGAAGATCACCGCCGCCCAACTCAAAGGGTTGAAGTACAACAGCGCCGTCAGAAAGAAGGTCAAGGAAGACGGCAAGGAGGTTGTCAAAACCTCTCTTATCGAACGCCAGCTGACAGTCAAAGACGTTTTGGCCGCCCGGCAGGATGGTGACGAGATCGTAATTGCCACCGCCGACGGTCGCAAACACCGCATCCCGGCCAAGTAAGAGGCGCTTATGGGTGATCAACAGCCGAGTTATAAGCGATTGCGCGAATTGGCCGAAGCGGCCCTGCGCCGTGCCGGGTTGGCCAAAGCCTGGGTGATGGATCTCTACCCGGACGCGGTGATCTACACCCTGCCGGGAACGGACGGTGTGGATCGTTATTTCCGCCAACCGTTCACGATTGGCGACACCGGCCTGGAGTTTGGTCGCGCCGTTGAAGTGCAGAAAGAATTTGTGCCGCTGCGTGCTGCCGGTCAATTGCTGGCGGCCTGTGAAGATGTGTCTGAAGAGGATGCCGGTTATGCCTGGCGGGTTCAGGTCGTCGAGTATGGGCCGGGCGCGGATGGTCGGATCAACTGGCCGCGTGGACCTCTGGTGGCCGCATTGAATCTCTACGATGGTGCCAAGGTCTTCGCCTTGCAAGACAGCCAGCATCAAGCCTCAAACAAGCCGTTCGGCAAATCACCCCGTGAGCTGGTCGGCTGGCTGAAAAATCCGGTGGATACCGGAACCGGCATTGATGCGGATCTCTGCATTCTCAAGAGCGCCAAGTGGCTGCGTGACGGCCTGGTCGATAGCCACGAACGCGGCGCACCCAAACTGTTCGGCCTGTCGCACGACATCGGCGCATCGGCCCGCACCGTCATGGTCGCTGGGCGCAAGATGAAGGAACCGGTCAAAATTTCCCGCGTGGAGGTCGATGTCGTCTATGACCCGACCAACAACGGCTATTTCAAACACATGGTCGCTGCCTGTGAGCGTGACCAGCAACAACAAGGAGACAACACCATGCTGAAACAACTGCTGGCGGCCATTAAAAAGAAATGGCCCGAACTGCACACCAAACTCACCGCCGGTCTTGAAGACGGAACCATCAGCGAAGAGAGCGCCATCGAACAACTGTCGGCGGCCATCGGCGCTGTTGAGGAAACGCCAGAATCTGGCAAAGGGTCTGAAACGACCAAAGACCCGGAAATGGATGACCTCAAGGCAGCCATTGCCAAGGACAGCGCCGAGCTGAAAAAGGAACTCGACGAAGTGAAGCAAATGCGGGCCGCCATGATCCTCGACACGGGGCTGGCCGCAAGCAAGCTGCCCGAGATCGTGCAGGATAAACTGCGCCGCCAGTTTGCCGACGGTGATGTGAACGCCGAGAGTTTGCAGGCGGCCATCAAGGAGGAAAAGAAAGTGATTGATTCTTTAACCGGCAATGGCCGCACTGCCGGTGACGGCAATGGCAATGTGCGTATGGGCCGCGAAAGTTCAGAACGCCTGCAGGCCGCCTGCGACATGCTGTTTGGTGTCACTGTGGCCGACGATTTGCGCGATGTTCCCGCATTTACCTCGTTGCGTGCCGCATATACCGAGATGACTGGCGATACGGAAGTGCGCGGCGTCCTCGATCCGACTCAGGTTCAGCGCATGCAAGCCGCCTACGGCAGCGCCACCTTCAGCTATGTGCTCGGCAATACCCTGTATCGCCGTTTGGTTCAGGACTATAAGGAACGTTCTGATTTTGGCGTCAGCCTGCTGGTCGGCGGCAATATTCGCAATGCCAAAGACTTCCGTACCATGGAATCGGTGCGCATCGGCTACTACGGCGATCTGCCTGACGTTAACCCTGAGACCGCCGATTATGCCGATCTTGGCCAGGTATCTGACGAAGAGATCAGCTACGCCCTCAACCAGAAGGGTGGCTATATCGACATCACCCGCCGGATGATCATCAACGACGATATGCGTACTGTGCAGAAAATCATTAACCGCTTGCCGCGTGCTGCACGGCGCACCCTGGCAAAACGCTGCTGGGGCAAGCTCGTTGATAATGCCACCTATAAGGGGGACAGCGTGGCTCTGTTCCACGCCGACCACGGCAACCTCGGCGCTGCGGCCCTGACCACCACGGCCCTTGAAGCTGGCAAGCTGGCATTTGCCCAACAAACTGAACCGGATAGTGATGAGCGCCTTGATCTGAAACCGCGCATCCTGGTCCATCCTTCAGAGTTGTGGGCAACCGCGAAGAAAATCAACGGCACTGAAGGTGAACCCGGCACGGCGAACTTCGGTAATGCCTTTGTCGGTTATTTCGGCGCGAATAACGAAAACCTGTTTGAGTGCCCGTTTATGACCGATGCCAATGACTGGATGCTGCTCGGTGATGTCAATGACTGCGAGATCCTCGAACTGGCGTTCCTCAACGGCCAGCAAGAGCCGGAAATGTTCGTCGCCGATAACCCGACTGTGGGTCAGATGTTCGTCGCCGATAAGATGCAGTACAAGATCCGTCATGAGTACGAAACGGAGATTGTCGACTTCCGCAATGTGTACAAGTCGGTCGTAGTCTGATCTGACACCACGGTGAATGTGCCGCTGCCGGAGATCCAGGAGTGGTTTTCGGCAGCGGCTTAATTTGAACCCTGTCAAAGGGAGTTTGAAAACATGAAGAAACTTTTGTTGCTCACTCTGCTGGCCTTTGTTTTTACAGCGGCCATTGGCCCGTGGCAGCCCTGTCCGGCATCGACCACTTTTGCCGCGCTCGATAGCGCCTCACTTCAGGAAGGAACCGCCATGCCTCTGCTCGACCTGGTTAAGGGGAAAGTTCAGGACGATGAAGGCCGCTTGAATGACCTGGACGATTATCTCCCGGCCATCACTGCCGCCCTGGAACGCTACAGCCGCCACAAACCGCTGGAGAAAACCGTGGATTTGCTCGGTGAAGATAGCCACGATCTGGCCTTGCCGGACAGTTATGTCGAAGAGTTTTCGCGCATTTTAACGGTGGAATACCCGATTAACAACGTGCCGGAGAGCCTAGTGCCGCCCGGTCAGTTTCGGCTCTATCGCACGCCGGATGCTTTGAAGCTGCGCCTGTTGGCGGACACGCCCGGCACCACAGAAACCGTGCGTTTGACCTTCACCTTACCGCGTGATGAGGATCACATCGTCACCAACGACGATGATGCTGTGGCCTGCCTGGCAGCGGAGATCTGCCTCAATCAACTGGCGGCATCCTATGCCCAATCGAGCGACCCGACCATTCAGGCTGACGGCATCGATTACGGCAGCAAGGCCGATCAGTACCGACGGCTGGCCAAGGCCATGCGGGAGTCGTACAACGACCATTTAGGCATTGACCCCAAGGGTGGCCCCAAAGCCACCACGGCCATTGCCGCGCCGTTGCGCAGTGACCCGACGCGGTTAACCCATAGCTGAGACTGACGCCGCGCCGTGCTTGATTACACCGCCACCCTGACCCTGACCGGGCCGTTAGCCGGTCAGCCGGATGAGATCATCAACCGCCACCTGGATGTGTTTGTCACCACGGTCACGGCATTTCTGCTGCGTGAGGTGCAAACCCGCACACCGCAGGGGGTTGGCGGGGCCGCCGGGCTGCTCGGCTCCATCCAGCAGGAAGTGACCGGGCGTGGTACTGCGGTGGTGCGTGGCATCGTTGCCACGGCCAGCCCCTACGGTGATGTTGCCGAGCGTGGCCGCCGCCCAGGCAAGATGCCGCCCAAAGGTGCGCTGCGCGAATGGGTGGCGATGAAGATCGGCGTCGAAGGCCGCGAGCTGGACCGGGTGGAATTTCTGGTGCGGCGCAAGATCGGCAAAAAAGGCACATCCGGCGCGGCCATGTTTTCGCGGGCGCTGCTGGAAAACGAATCGACCTTACAGACCATGGCCCAGAAATCCGGCATGGAGCTGAGTATCAAGCTGGGGGGACAATGAGCAAGTACCTGGAGATCCGCAACGACATCAGAGACCGTCTGAAGGATGTTGAAGGCATCGGTGTTGTGCATGGCTACAGCCGCTACACCACCAACATGAGCCAATACATCAAAGCCTTTCTCGATAAAACCAGCTCCCGCATTAATGGTTGGGAGATCTCAAGAAAGCGCGTACCGGAATCCTTGGGGACGGCGTTTTTCCGCGAGCACCATTTCATCCTGCGCGGGTTCCTTGGACTCAACGATGCCGACGCCACCGATGAACTGTTCCAGGTCAAGATCGATGATGTGTGCGACCTCTATCGTCAGGCTCAGCCGCCGCAAGGGGCCACCTGGCTGTATCGCCCCATCCCGGATAGCGGTGAGAGCTGCGTCCAGGTGCCGGTGATTGACGAACGGCTGTTCGGCGCGGTGCTGTGCCATTACTGTGAAATTAACCTGGTGGTGACAGAGCGCATCAACCCGACCCTGCTTTAAACCAAAGGAGTAACCACATGGCCAAGAAAGCCACGAAGAAAGTTGTTACCCGCAGCATCACGCCGAACAAGGGCGGGGTCATGCGGGTGATTGATCAGTCCGGCGAGAAAGATTCCGTCGCCGTGCGGCCCGCAAAACCGACGGAAAGAGCTGCGGAGAAAACCACCGCAAAAACCACCGCCGCCACCCAGAAAGGAGCTAAGTGATGCAGACCAAACGCCGCATCATCGCCGCCGCTATTGAAGCCATCGAAGGCACGGCAGAAACCCTCACCGCCGCCAACACCGGCATTATCGTCCGCAACCCGGCCTACACCCCGGATATCAGCATGCTGACCCGTGATGTGTTGCTGGCTACTTTTTCCAAGCTGCCGGATCTGACCGGGGCGCAAATGGCCAAGATCGACTTTGAAGCCGAGATCATGGGCCGGGGGGTCGCCTACGCCGCTGCAACCCTGCCGCGCCTTGATCCTTATTTTAAAGCGTGCGGCCTGGCCGCCACCGTGGATGAAACCGCCGATGCTGAAACTGTCACCTACGTGCGGGCCAGCAGCGATATCCCCAGCCTGACCATTGCCTTTCTCGATGATGACGGTGCTGGTGGTGCCGTGCTCAAACAACTGACCGGCGCACGTGGCACCGTGGCCATTAACGGCAATGTCGGCGGCCCGCTGTATGCCAAGTTCAGCTTTACCGGAGCCTACAATGATGTGGCTGACACGGCTCAACTGGTAGCAAGTTATGACGATATTGTCCCGCCACAACTGCTCGGTACGGCCTTTGATGTCGGCGGCTTCACACCCACGCTGCCGAGTTTCAGTCTCGACCTGCAGAACAAACTGGCCGGTCGCCAGGACATGACCAAAGCCAGCGGCTATGCCAGCTTTGAAATCACAGACGGCGATACGCGCGGCAGCTTTGACCCGGAAATGGTCGGCGTGTCCATCTATGACCATTACGGCAAGTGGAAGTCCGGCGACATGGCCGCCATGGCTATCGGCCCGATTGGCGCAGATCAATACAACCAGATCGCCCTGAGCGTACCGCGTCTGCGGGCAACCAACGTTCAGGAAACCGACCGTGACGGCCAGCAGGCGCTCAACGTCTCGTGGCAGGCCGCCATGACCAGCGGTGATGATGAATTCAGCCTGGTGTTCAGCTAATGGGGGATGGCATGGAGCAGAATATCAAAACCTATTTGATTGATGGTGTCACCTATGAGCAGCGCGAATTGGTGCTCGGCCAGTGGCGGCAACTCTACGCCATTTTGGATGGCATGGAGATCAGCGGCGGGGTGAACGCCCTGGGCGCGTTGGTGGCCGCACTGGCGCAATCGGATGAACTGAACAGTGCCCTTGCTGTGTTGCTCACACCCAAGGACACGCCGCTGCGTGATAAGGATCTGGCCCGAATCGCCGCTGATCTGGAGTTCAGCATCACGCCGCAACAGATCACGGAGGTGATCAACGATTTTTTTACCTTGAACCCGGCTGCCTCGATTTTGAGCCAGTTGGGGACGGTGATCGTCAAGCTCAGCGGCCTGATGATGGCGGCACTGGAGGCGATTGGATCGAGAGTATCTGCATCCTCCTCTGCGGAGGAGACTACAGCCGAAGAGACGCCGTGCTCTGGGGCTGCACCCTTAGCAGTGCCAGGCAATGGCTCGACTACCGAAAACGGGAGCTGATCTTTCGCGAGTCGGTGATCGGCTTGTGCAGCTTTTTCGGTGTACGGGTAGAAAGCGGCCCAGGGCAACGCAGCCGCACCGATCAAGGGATCGGAGAATACTGCAAAGGAAAAGACGTTGAAGAATGTCGGAGCATGTTTGGCGACGCCCTGCCCAGGGTGTGCGCTACCTGCCCGAACTGATCAATCGGAAACTTGGCATTTTTGGCAAACTGAACCTGAAGCGCGATTGGGAGTGCGATTGGAAGTCTTATGGCCAACACGGCTCAAATAGAATTTACAGCAAAAAACAGCACCAACGCGGTGATTAAAGCCATCCAGCAGGATGTCGCTAATCTGTCGACTATTGCCGCGCAAATGGCGGCGCAGATGTCCACCGCGCTCGATCAGGTGACAGCTTCGCTCCAGCGCAACCAGAAAGAAACCAAAACGTCGGAGCAGCGCTACAACGAATTTTTGGCCAAGGGTGAGGTGGTCACAGATCGCCTCGCCCAGTCATTTGAAACGTTGAGTGTGCGTTCCACGGCGGCGATCCTCAAGGAACAAAAAGAAGCGGTTGCTGCCTATGACAAAATCCGCAATTCCGGCGTGGCCAGTGCGGATGAAATTGCCCGTGCCAAAAACGCCATGAAAACGGCGGTCTCTCGCACCAACCGTGAGTTGAAAAGTCTCGGTGCGACAGCAGCATCCAGCAATAGCCAGGTGTTTAGTCTTGGCGGAAGCGTCAGCGCGTTGGCCGGAAAGTTCCTGATTCTGGAATTGGCCGTTCGCCAGGTATCGCGGTTGGTGGATACGCTGTTCTTCGATTTCAACGCCACCCTGGAAACCGCCGGTCTGGGGATCGCAACCTCCTATATGACCGCTGGACAATATATTGACGATGCCACGGGCAAAGCCCTAGAAGGGCAAGCCGCCTTACGCGCCGCGCAAAATGACGCCGCCGCCATGACCGAAAAATTACAGGTGGCGAACTTTCAAACCCTGGCCACTCTGGACCAGCTGATTCGCGCCTATCAGGAGACCTTGCCCGTCGCCATGGCGCAGGGCTTTAACCGTGATCAGGTCGAAGCATTTACCACCGCCATGGTGCAAGCGGCTGGAGCGATCGGCGTTAATCTCAACATGCTCGGCGAGGAAACCCGCTCGATTCTTACTGGGGCGATCGACCCAAAAACCAGCCGGGTTGCTACCGTCCTTGGCCTAAGGAATGAAGATATTGCCGAAGTCAAGGCAAACGGTGGTGATCTTTTTGACTACCTGATGGACAAGCTTGCTGCCTACCAGATTGCCGGAATCGAGAGCCAGAAAACGTGGGAAGGTTTGTGGTCCAATACGGCGGACATCTTCAAGCAAGTAACCGGTAGGATCGGTAAACCTGTTTTTGAACAGATCAAAATTGATTTGGCTGCTCTGGCAAAAGATGTTTTCAAACTCAACGAGGAAACAGGAACCCTCGAATGGAACCCTGGGTTTGTTGAAACTGCCGCACAGCTCGGCGACATGTTCGAACGCAGCTACGACATTTTAAAGCGTCTGATCGCTCTGGGAACCTCCGATGAAGCTCAGTGGCTGGGGAAGATTGCCCTGCGCGCTGCTGAAGGTGCGGTGTTGGTTGCTGAAACCATGGTATCAGGAACCCCGCAGACGGTCCCTTCTCCGTCTGCTTTCGTTGATCTGGGCACCGCAGAAGAACAGAAGCGACAGAAGAGCAACACCGGAATCACCTATGTTCAAAACGACTCTGGAACCGATGAAGAGGCGGTTGCCAAGGCCGAAAAGGCCGCCAAAGACCGCGCCTCTGCCCTCAAGCGTTACGAACTCGAACTCACCGCCATGCAGGGTGATGAAATTGCCACCCGTCTGGCCCAGGTCGATGCCTGGGTGGAACAGCAACGCGCTTTGCTGGAAAAGGCCGGTTTGTCCGCCGCCGAGATCGATCAGCGTATGGCCGACACCTATGCGGCCGCCGAGCAGAAAAAGACCGCCATCACCACCGAAGCGGCAGAAAAACGCGCCGCCGCATTGGCCGAATTTGAGGCGCAGATCACCGATCTGACCGGCAGTGAACTGGAACAACGTCTGGCTGCGACGGATCGCTGGCTGAAGGAACAGCTCGATCTGCTCGAACAGGCCGGACTCTCCGCTGCTGAGTATGAGCAGAGCAGTGTTGATGCCACCCGCGCCGCCGAAGCGGAAAAGAACCGCATCCGCCGCGAATCAGCCGCCGAGGCGGCGCAGATCCGTGCCGCAGCCAGGGAAAATGAAATCAACGCCTCCCTGTCTGAAGTGGACCGCTCCGAACGCACCGGTGGAATGGGCGAAGAGGAAGCCTTAACCCGTCGCTTGGAACTCTACAGCCAGTTACGTGATGTCCAGCAGGAAACCCTCAACGAGATGGACCGGGCCACGGATGCCGATGCCTGGTATGCCCAGCTCGATGCTCTGAATGCAACCCGCGACGCCCTGGTGGAACTGCAGGAACAAATGCAGGAACTCAACGGCACGTTTGAGGAGGGTTTTTCAGGTGCGATCAACGACTGGACCGACAATGTGGCCACCGCCTTCGAAGCGGGCGAAGCCATGGCCAACAGTACAGCGGAAAACATGCAGGGAGCTTTTGAGCAACTGCTGTTCGATGCCCAACGTGGTGAGCTGGATTCGCTCGGTGATTACTGGGATCAATTCGCCCAGGGCATTCAGCGCACCTTTGCCCAGATCGTCAGCCAGCAGATCGTCACCCAGATCCTCAAGGCGTTGGGTTTGACCCAGAAAGAAAACCTCTCCACGACCACCAGCGAGGTTGCTGCCACAACCAGCCTGACCGCGGCCATGACTGCCCAGGTAGCTGTCGCAGCTAAATTGACCGCCGCCTATTGGGCTTTGGCTGCGGCAAAGGCGGCTGCTGGGGCTTCAGGAGGAGGAGGTGCCAGCGCTGGATCAGCAGCCGGATCGACAGCGGCATCGTCAACGACAACGGTCGTTGCCCACACCGGAGGATTGATTTTGCATGGCGGCGGAGAGGTGTATGTCCCCAGGTTTCATATCGGTGGTTTGGCATCAGATGAGGTTCCGGCAATTTTGCAGACCAGGGAACGGGTGCTGTCCCGTGAGCAGAACAAAACATTTGACCGACTTGACGCCTGGCTGAAAGGTGGCGCAGGGTCGAGTTCACCGAACTTCACCATTGTTGAATCAGCCAACGCCGGAGCCTCAGTCTCTTACGACGACGATGGTAACTACGAGATCATGATCGAAGATTTTGAACGGGATATGACATCACGGATGAGCCGCAATGCCGGTGTGGCGCGTGCCTTTGATGCCCGTTATGGACGGAGGCGCTGATGGAACAATGGCCCACCACACTTCCGGCACCGATGCTTGACTTTGATGATACCACCGCCTGCGGTCTCGCTGATGATGAGGCACCGTTGAACCCGCTGCGCCTGCGCACCTACCCGGAACGCGAGGATAGTTTCAAGGTGAGTTTGACGGTGGATCAGATGCAGGCGCTGATCTCCTTTTATCATACGACATTGAATGATGGTGCTGCGCCGTTTACGGCCGACTGGTTTGAGACGGCTGGCTATAGCCATCATTTCGCCCGGATCATCGCTGCCCCGGCGTTTAAAAGCTCCGGCCATAAGTTTATTGCCAGCATTAAAGTGGAGTTTATTGCCGACGTGCCACTGGCAGCGGACAGTAGTGTGGCCTATTGGTTGCCAGAGGAGGAAGCATAGTATGGCAGTTGCCTGGCCTGAAAATCTCCCTCCTGTGGAGCGTAAAAATATCAATATCGTGCCCGGCAGTAATCTGGTACGCACCAGACAGCTTAGTGGCCGCATCGAAGCGCGCCGCTTCGGTTCCGGTGCCTTTGCCAGGGCCACTGCCACGCTGCGCATTCCAAACGAGTTAGTGGGTGCCGTGGAATATTTCTATGCCCGCACCTGCAACATGGGGGCGAACTGGTTTACGGCCGACTGGCTGGCCACCTTGGGTTACACCGATCATGTCGCCCGTATTGCCTCATATCCAAAGCGTAAGGCAAAGGGGGTTTTAAAGAGCGACTATGCAGTGCGCTTCTGGATCGCTCCGGCTGCTGTGGCCTGGGGTGATGCTGAGTGGCCCACACTTGGCCCAGGTGAGCCAGTACTTGAGCCACCAGAATTAGATTATCTGTTAGTCCAGATATACAACGTTGAACATGATGCTGGTGAGGGAACGAATAACTCATTTGTCCTGGTACAGCCTGGCCTGCTTGCTTTGGCTTACGCTGGCAGCGGAAGTGATGGATATATAAAGCTGTTGAGCTTTGATGCTGATTACACCATTACCCAGATTTCAAATTTTGAGCATGATACGAATAACGGCACAGATAATTCCCTTGTCAAAATTGACGACACCCATCTGGCATTAGTTTATAACGCAGGCGGAAATCCTGGAAATATCAAGATTTTTGAAATAGCGGCCGACTATTCAATCAACCAGGTTGAGGGCTTTCAATACAGTGTGTATGGGAGTCACCATTCACTTATAAAACTTGATGATACCCGTCTTGTTCTGGCTCACGCGGCTTATGAAGGTGACGGATGGATTAAGGTGTTTGAGATTGCTGCCGATTACTCATTGACCGTAGTCGAAAATATGGAACATGACGCCCTGGCCGGGGCGTATAACTCTCTTGTGAAGATTGATGATAGCCATATTGCCTTGGCTTATTCAAGTGGTGGGAATGACGGTTATATAAAGACATTCGAAATCGGATCTGATTCTTCAATCACCCAACTCGGTGCTTTATGGCATGGCTCACAAGAGGCAATTTATAATTCACTTATAAAGCTCGATGAAACCCATCTCGCCTTGGCGTGTAGGGTGTCAAACTCTGGTGGTGTTATTAAAACATTTGAGATCGGACCTGATTACTCAATTACCCAACTTTCCAGTCTTGAGCATGATGTAAATTACGCCTACTACAACTCTCTCGTTAAGATTGATGATACGCACATTTCTTTAGCTTACAACCCTGGTGGGAATCCAGGGAATATGAAAACATTCGAAATTGCAACCGATTATTCAATCAGTCTACATGACAGCTTTCAATACAGTACCTACGGAACGCATCATTCCCTTATAAAAATTGACGATACCCATCTTGCGCTTGCGCACGCCGCTGGAGAAAGTGACGGATGGATTAAGGTATTCAGGATTGATTAGGCTGCTCATTTAAAGAAGGGGGAATAATAGAAGTGGAATTGACTACGGCTTATAAAGAGGCTATCGCCTACGCTAATCCAGAAACGACTATCTGGGAGGCGATTCGTATCACGCACAGCTCCTGGCTGGAAAGCATTTTACTTGTTAATAGCTATGAAGTGTTCACCGCAAATTTGGGGAGCTTTATTCCTGTGCAGTGGAGCATGAAACTTCCAGAAGTCGAAGCTGAGACACGCGGAGAACTGACCTTAAAAATTGACCTGCTACCCTTATCAATTAAACGAACGCTGTTCTCCGGAGCCAGTAAAACGGACGCCATGAAACTTTATTATTATGAATATACCGACACAACTGATCCGGCAGGTCAGTTGCCTGCGGCCTTGGAAATTTCAAAAGTTGAGATGGATGAAGATAACCAGGTGACGACAATTAAGGCGTTGTATGCGGATCTTGTCAATATTGTTTTTCCGCGTCGTCGTATGACTACAACCCTTATTCCGGGAGGTTTAGTATGACCAGCCAACAGCACTGGAGCAGTGCTTATATCGGCCAGAAATTTACCCCGGATATGGCTTGTTATATGTGGTTTAGGCGTATCGTTTTTGAACGATTCGGGCGTGATCTTCCACTCGTTAATATCCCACCTGATAAAGACCCGGCAAAGGTTGGTGTCAGGATGGTCACCGCAGATATGGCACGTGAATTCGGTTACGCTTCAACAACTGATCCTCAGGAAGGGGACGCTGTTTACTTATCGAGAAATGGGAGATCCCAGCACCATATAGGCATGGTGGTATTAGTTAACGGAAAACGCCTAATTCTCCATGCAATGGAGGAAATCGGCGTGGTGTTGGATGATTCCACCTCGCTACGACAAAACGGTTTTACCATTATGGGATATTGGACCTATGAGAATTCTTCACAGTAAGAATCAACTGGAACCGTTTCAGGTGGCATCTCAAATAGATGTCGAGGATGGGGCTACTGCAAATCAGGTCGTTTCCTTACTTGAAATTCCTCGAGAGCAACCGGTAATTTTGCTCGTGAATAACGTGCCGTTAATGCGTGTGCATTGGAATGACCCGTTGCCAGTTGACGCAGAGATCCGTTTTGTTGAAGTAGCAGCAGCAGCAAGCTGGATTCCTTATGTCGTCATGTTATTGCTCAGTCTTGGTAGCTATCTCTATTCTCGATCGCTGGCGACTGACGGTGTCGATTACGGAACCCCGGCAAGTATTTATTCATTCAATTCTGGTAGCAACCGATTAAGAATTGGTGATCCGTTCTGTGAACACTTCGGGCGAAGGAAGGTCTTTCCTGACCTGGCTCAGCAAAGCTATGTTCGCAATATAGATAACGACCAGTATCTATATTTTCTTGGTTTCCTTGGTGTTGGTGATTACGACGTTGAGGGGGTTTATGTCGACAATACTCCTCTTGCGGACTATGCCGACACCAGTTTCGCAATCCTACCTCCTGGCACCTTGCCGACATTGGTAACTAATGTTGTTTGGACGTGTAACGAAGTGTCTAATCAGGAGTTAAGCACTGATCATGTCACCTATGCGGTATCAGCAGCTGGCACTAGAGCGTACCATATCGAGTTTGACATCACATTCTCTGCCGGTTTGGTTCGTTACAACAGTGAGGGGAAGATGCGCTACCGTTCTGTCACTGTTGCGACTGAGGTTCGCACTATCAATGATGCTGGAAATGCCACGAGCGAATGGACCACTTTTGCAACATATACGTTTAATGCAAGGAGCAAAGATCCCTTGCGATATTCCCATAAAATTGCTGCTCCGTTGGGATTAGCTCGCTATGAATTCCGCGCTAGAAGAACTACGGAGGCAAGTGGATCATCAAAGGTATCGGATAAGTGCTATTTGACGGGTTTGCGTGCTTATGGTGGCAAACATGAAGGGTATGGAGACGTTACAATGATCGAGGCTGTGATCAAGGCATCCGATCAGCTTAACGGAGGTACTGGCTCGGAAATTAATACGATTCAGACACGTAAACTCACTCCGGTTACGGCAACAGGATTTGGTACGTCAAGGCAGGCGACTCGTTCTATTGTTGACGCTGTGGCTTATATGGTCGTTGCAAATAACGGTGGCAATCAGGATACCTCCCTACTTGATTTTGAAGAACTATATGAATTGCGCACAGAGTTTTCGACTCTTGATTACACATTTGACTACAGTTTTGATCGACAAACCAATGTAATGGACGCAACAGCAAAGGCGGCTGACTGTGGTCTCTCTGTCCCGTATTTGCCAGGCGGTTTGTTTAGTCTGGTACGAGACAAATATCAGGCAACATATAGTTGTGCCTATAACGAAGATGCACTGGATAAATTAAAGATCGTTTCTGCCCCACGTACTGCCGACGCAATGACTTGCGTTGATGCAACTTATGTTGATCAGGAGTCTTGGGATGACGTTCCGGTTACCTGCCTCGCTCTTGGCGGTAGTACAGATAAACCACAAGAGGTCAGCCTGGCAGTCGGAAGTCGGCAGCAGGCATACGAAGTCGGTATGCAAATCTATTTAGCTGATCGGTATAGACGGGAAGCTGTTGAATTTGAAACAGGATTGCTTGGACGAATTCCGAAATTGTTCTCAAAGATTATCGTTCCATGTCGCTTTACTGGATCTGGCCAATCTGGCGTGATCGCTGCGGCTGAAGGAACAGATATATGGTTATCTGAACCAGTGGATTTTCAGGATGAAACTGAAGGGGTGATGTATGTATCCACCGAAGATGGTGCCGTTGCCGGGCCTTATATTGTCACTCCGACGGATTATGCCCATCGTGTTTCAGGGAACATCGCCTCGATAAAAACCATTCAAGCAGATAATGTGTTGGCAACACGATATCTGTTTGCACCAAGTTCAGTTGAACCATTGGCTGTTCAGGTCAAAAGCATCACCCCTAGAGGTAATCGCAAAATAAAAATATCCGGTGTCGTGGTTCATGATGAAGTTTATGCCAACCAAGGAAATGCACCAGATAGAGATGGAACATGGGGAGAGACCGCGACGATACTTCTGAGTGATATTTCTTTGAGTTATTTACAGGAAACAGAGACCGGTCAGGCTCTTTGCGTAACATGGGCTGGAGCTGCGGCTGAAGTGTTGATTGAAATAAACCAAGATTTTTCCGGTTATACAACTCTGGAAGATCATTATTCTGACCATGCTCTTACATTCGAGACAACAGCAGAAAACGTGACTGTTCAAATTACGGCTTATGAAGATGAAAACACGTTGTCAACGACTTACATAGAAACTGCTGCGTATGAGTTTATGGTCGGTCCAACCGGATTGACACTGGTTTCTGCTGATGATGCAGGAATAGTTGTTTCCTGGGATGCTTATAGTGGAGCTGAATCGTATGATGTTGAGCTGTTGGTTGCCGGTGAGGAGATTACAGGCCAGGACATTGACCCCGGCGTGACCACTGCAACAATCAGTGGCACTCAGATCGCGCTGCTCGGTGGGCCATGGACTAGCTTTACCATTCAGGTCACAGTTATTAAGACAATTACCGTCGCCGGTGTCGATCATGTGATCAACGCTGTATCCACCTTGGACGTTAGTCTCGATCCGCTAATAGCTCCTATAAATCTCGTTTTGCAGTCTGTCGCCGAGAGTGCCGTGACAATCTCATGGGATGCGATAGATGGTGCTACCAGTTATCTGGTGTGCCTCGGTACAACAACGGATTTCACTCCGGCATCGACTAACGTTGTTGCTACGGTGTCGGCATTGTCGTCATCGATCAGCGGCCTCGATTTGTCGCAAGATTATTATCTCAAAGTTGCAGGTCGCAACATCTACTATTCAGAACCGGCAGATCTGGTGTTCTCGGCAGCGCTGCCGATCACGCCGGAAACAATTGCCGGTATCACCCATGAAATTATTACCACATCAACCGGAGAAGTTGTGTTGACCTCGTCCGGTGACATCGTCACGACATAGGGAGGAACTATGCCAACTCATAAAGATCTGGCCGGAGATGAACTGCACCCGCCAAAGGCACATGCCTCAAGCCACACCGGCGGCGCGGATGATATTCAGGCGGCAACAGCCACCCAGAAAGGGTTAATGACGGCAACCCAGGTAGGAAAGCTGAATGGCATTGCGTCCGGGGCAGACAAAACACAATCCGCCGTGGCAGCGGCTACGGCTAAAACCGCCCTGGTGGATGGGGATCTGCTGGCTGCTCTGGACAGTGAAGACAGTAACACTCTGGTCACAGTGTCGTTGTCTGATCTCAAAGCGTTTTTGAAAACCTACTTCGATACGGTGTACGCGCCGATATCGTAGCGGATGAATGATGCCCAGCAACTGCTGGATTGCCGGATATATCGCCTGGCGGCGTCATCGCCATGAAGGTGCCGAGCTGGTATTTGAAATGACCCGCCGTCGGTATTGGTGGCGATTTAAGGCACCGCATTGTTATGTGCGGCTGGTGTCTGGTCGGGCGATTGAGTATGTGCCGCGTAAGGATGACTTAGGTAATTTTCCACCGCCGCTGTTTCGTGGCCGGTGGCGGCGTAGGGATTGATTATGGCGAGACAGCGTGTTGATAAAATACCGGATCAGGCACTCGCAAAAATCGCGGGAGCGGCGCAGTACCGCATGGCCCAGCATGCTGCCGAGATCCTGATAGGTCGTGCTGAACAGGCTTTGCCGTCTGCAGTTGTTTTGCCTGAAGTCCACAGTCAGAAATGGGGAGGAGAGTGTTGGCTTAAAATATCCCATGCAGACGTGAACCATGTAAGACAACAGGACACTGCCAAAGATTTTGTTAACGCCAAAGGCGGAGCCGGAGTTGAGATCCCCGTCAGTGCAACGGGCCGCAAGCACAAAATTAGTGAAGGGTCGGTCGAATGGGATATTGAATATGCGACGTCTGCGGCGTTGCCAGCTGACTATGAAGTCTTTACTGCTGAATTCCCTGCAGGTTTGACCTGGCATAAGCAACTTGAACTAACCGTCGAAGAAATCGCGGCGGGCTGTGATCGGCCAGAAGACATCATCAATAGCTATGCCCTCTACTGGGACCAGTCTGGCCGCTATTTAAACGCCGCCGGTGAAGAACTAGTCAACTATGAAACGGGTAAATTTTGCCACATAAAGCGCCCAAAATGGATTGATGCTGAAGAGAATGTCTACTGGGGCGATCAGGACTTTATTGATGGGGAATTACGCTGCTATCTTCCGCCGCAAGAATGGCTTGATGCGGCAGTGTGGCCGGTCACGCTTGATCCTGTCCTCGGTTACGAAACGACTGGTGCCAGTTCTGTCGCTTCAACGGCTAATTATCTGTTTTCTACTGGCCCATTCTCCCCGGCAGTAAGCGGCACCTTAGACGCGATCACATTCATAAGTAGCCTGACGGGTGGTGATAATTTTGTCCTTGGCCTTTATGACAATGATTCATCTTACCCTGGGACGCTCATCGACTATACGGGCGAACTCACCGGCACAAATAATAATGCCACAGCGGTTGGAGAAGGTGGATCTGCTCAGGTCGGCGTATCTGTATCTTCGGCGGCGAGTTATTGGTTGGCTGCTTTACTTGGCGGCGCGATGAATATTTATTATGATTCCGGCGGCGTGCGGTTCAGGAATTCTGCGTACACATATTCAAGTGCATTGCCTTCAACCTTCCCAGGTGGGTATAGCTCGGCGGCGTATTATTACTCCATTTACGCCACCTACACCGAGAGTGCCGGAGGGCTATCTCTTACTTTGGATACCTCCTGGCGTATTGAAACCATAACGGAGAAACAACTCGCCTGGCGCATCCAATCTGCTGCCGTTAAAACAACCGGCTGGCGCATCCACAACGCCACCTCCCCACTGGAAACAGCCTGGCGTATCTTCGCAGAATCTGTCAAGGACAGCGCCTGGACCATTCGCGCTACAGCGGCGGCAGATACCGCATGGCGGATTCTGACCGTAGCCGACAAAGAAACCGGCTGGCGCGTTCTGGGCGGCATCGACCGGGCCACGGCCTGGCGCATTCTTAATGCCACCAACGTCGAAACAGCCTGGCAGATCCTCACCGGCGGTTTTCTCACCTTAAACACCGCCTGGCGCATCGAAGGCACCGCCACAAAAGAAACCGCCTATCGCATTCAGGCCGGTGTTGAAAATGATCTAGCCTGGCGCATTGCCGAGGCGGCGAGCAAGGAAACCGCCTGGCGCATCCAACATACAATCACCAATGATACCGCCTGGCGTGTACAGAATTCCGTTGAACAGGATACCGCATGGCGGGTCTTGACAGTCACTGGTCAGGACGTGGCCTGGCGTATCCAGGCTGAGCTGGAAAAAGACACGGCCTGGCGCATTCTCACGGCGGAAGAACTCGCCACGGCCTGGGATATAGACTCTGAAGATATACCGGCCCCGATCAAGACATTCTTGGCCACCAACCGCACCACACTCTTTACCGCAGATAACCGGCGGCTGGCGTTCAACGCGACCAATCGCACTCTCATTTTCCTCGCAGACTAAGGAGGTATCCATGCCTGCAACTTTGATCTTTCGTGAAACAACCAGCGGTCTGGGCGGCGCAGCCACGGCGACAGAATTATCCGCCACCGCGCTCTACAATCTATTTGACAAGGTAACAAAGGAGGAAGCGGCGGCGGGCGATATAGAGTATCGCGCTGTCGATATTTACAACAATGGCGATGAGGCAGCCGTCGAGGCGGAGTTCTACATGAATACCGAAACGTCCAGCGCCGATTCCAGCCTGGATGCCGGTATCGAGGACACACCGGCTAACGCTATCGATTCTACAAAATCCATCGCCGACGAATCCACCGCGCCCACCACAGTGACATTTGGCCACTACAATACAGCAAGCAAATTGACCCTGCCGGATATCCCGGTAGGGAGTAGCTGTCGTCTGTGGCTGAAGAGAATTATCACGGCTGGTGCAACGAATACCAGCAATGACGCTGGAGAGCTGGCGGTGGATTATGCGTAACCAGGACCCGCCCAACGAAATTGATATGAAGCCGGGAGAAGCCATGATGCTGGCCATTGACTGGACGGAATCCGACGAGATCCCGGACGGAGAAACCATCGTCGCCAACAATAATCGCGGCACCACCCGCGCCGAGATCTATGACGATACCGGCAGCGACGTTTCTGAAGCCATGATCGAGACCGGCAGCTTCAGCTACGAAGGTCAGCAGATCATGGCCAGAGTCTACAACGTGGTCTCACGACGCCGCTACACCCTGAAGTTCTACGCCGCAACATCAGACGGCAACGTCGTTGAGGATCAGATCGAGATTACCGGAGTGTAAAGGTAGAAGAGGAAGCGGCCGGGAGATAGTTGGAGCTACCGCCCGGCCGCCCAACCCACAGACCAGACCTGTGAGCAAGGCCAAGGCTTCCCCGCCATGTACACGGCAGGGAAAAAATATCACATCAAAACAGATTTGATAAGGGGCTACTCACATGACAAAGCCAATCATTCCTTGGATCGGTGGTAAGCGTAAACTTGCTGACCGAATTTTTCCCTTGTTCCCCGACCATCAGTGTTATGTCGAGCCATTCTGTGGCGCGGCGGCACTCTTCTTTATGAAACAGCCAAGCCAGGTGGAAATAATCAACGATATTAATGGCGACCTGGTTAATCTTTATCGGATCGTCCAGCTACACGTCGAGGAGCTGTATAAACAATTTAAGTGGGTGTTGACCAGCCGGGAGAATTGGGATCGCTTGAAACGGACACCCATCGACACCTTAACCGATGTCCAACGTGCGGCCCGTTTTTTTGTATTTGCAGAAGCTGGCTTTCGGAGGAAAGGTTGATGGGCAAACATTCGGCACCTCAACAACATCGCGGCCACGATTCAACTATATGACGATAGAGGATGACCTCGCCGATGCGCATTTCCGTTTGTCACAAACAACGATTGAGCACTTGCCGTGGGACCAAGTTGTCGCCAAATATGATCGTCAACACACGCTTTTTTATTGTGACCCACCATATTGGCAAGTCGAAGGCTATGGCGTTGAATTCGATTGGAAGCATTATGAGCGGCTCCTGGATCTTGCTCGCACGATCAAAGGTAAGATGATCATCAGCATTAATGGCCATCCAGAGATCAGGGAATTATTCGCAGATCTTCCTGTTGTTGAAGTCGATTATCAATACACTGTCGGTGGAGCAGATCAACCAAGTGATTGCGTTGAATTGATCTATGGATCATGGGGAGGATTTGGAACGGAGATTCGCGGCCAGCAGGCAGGATTATTTTGATTTGTCAAATATGCTTTGATTGTGTCAAAAGGAATCTGACGGCGATTTATCGCAATTTTTCGCGCTTATTTTTCGCGACGCGCTTCAAAAAACCAGCTTGAACACCTCCTGAACCTAAATCCACCGACAATGGGTCTGTTTCCGTGATGCGTCACAGATTCGGTTCGCCGCCCTTTAGGTCGACGAATCGTGCAACTCATCTCCTGTGGCGTAAAACGGTGATAACAATCTTCAGTCGCGCTCTATCTCTGGTGTGGCCCCGATCAAACGGGTGGGACGGTGCCCACCCTTGCCTGGGTTTGTCATTTATCAACCAAGCTCCCCCGTTCAGCAGCGCCGAACGCAGTGAATGTCAGCGCGATGATCGTCGGCAACCTGTTTGAGGACTGATGCCGACTGGGCGAGTTTTGCCGACATCGTGGTGTTAGTGAACGCAGAGAGGGAACCCGTAAGGATGCAATGGGGTTGTTATTGATCAGATGAACGAGAGGTGTTGCGTGAGATTTTTTGCGTCAGCAAGGCAGAGGGAGGAGCTATAGTCGTTCTATGGCGACGACCGATAACGCAGCTGACGTGAAAAAGATCCGCAACAACTCCGTGAAGGCTGATTGATGACAACCCCTTGGGAGTCGATTTTGCGGTACTTTTGTCGACGCAAAAGTGCCCCGACGTGCGGGCGCGGAAGCCCGTGTCATGTGGGCACCACCATCGCGAACGGATGAAGTTCGCCAGAACGATCAGTTTTCGGATTTCGAACCACTGAAGGTCAAGGTCAGAGTCAAGGTCGCCGGGTTTCGTCCCGGCAGTCGACATCCTTTTGATTGGCCGCTCAAAAGTATGCAAAAACCAGCTTGAACACCTCCTGAACCTAGATCAACCGACACTGAGTCTGTTTCCGTCATGCGTCACGTATTCGGCTCGCCGCCCTTTAGGTCGGCGAATCGTGCAACTCATCATCTTTGGCGTAAAACGTTGATAACCAATTGAAGCTGCACTTTATTTCTTCCGTGGCCCCGCTCAAACGGGTGGGACGGTGCCCACCCTTGCCTGGGTTTGTTATTGAGCAGCCAAGCCCTCCCGTTCAGCAGCACCGAACGCAATGAACGTCAGCGCAATGGTTGTCGGCAACCTGTTTGAGCGTCAGCGAGTTTTGCCGACATTGCGATGTAAGAGAATGGAGAGAGGGAACCCGTAAGGGTGCAATGACGGGAGTCGATTTTGCGGTACTTTTGTCGACGCAAAAGTGCCCCGACGAGCGGGCGCGGAAGCCCGCGTCATGTGGGTACCAACTATGAGAACGGATGAAGTTCGCCAGAGCGATTCGTTGCGTATTACGAACCACTCAAGATCAAAGTCAAGGTCGCCGGGTTTCGTCCCGGCAGCCGACACCCTTTTGACTGGCCGCTCAAAAGGCAAAAACCAGCTTGAACTTCTCCTGAACCTGAATCCACCGACACTGTGTCTGTTTCCGTGATGCTTCACGGATTCGGCTCGCCGCCCTTTAGGTCGACGAATCGTGCAACTTATCGCCTGTGGCGTAAAACGGTGATAACAATCTTATGACTTACTTTATTTCTTCCGTGGCACCACTCTACCGGGTGGGGCGGTGCCCACCCTCCATTAGTCTGTTATTGAGCAGCCCAGCCTCAATTCTATGAATTCAGAGCCTTCTTCACATCCTCCGTCTTACCAATCAATACCAGTACATCACTATCCTTGATGGTGTGCATTGGCTGAGGAGCGACAATAAACTGATCGGAAATCACATCCTTGATGGCAATCACCGTCACATGAAAACGTTGGCGCAGGTTGAGATCAACCAGTGTCTTGCCGATAAACTCACGTGGCGGAGCTGTTTCCGACAGGGAATAATCCTCTGCCAGAGGAATAAACTCAAGTAGATTGGGACTTGATAAACTGTGAGCGATGCGTTGCGCCATATGTTTCTCCGGATAGATTACCTCGCTGGCACCGACTTTTTCCAGAATGCGGCCATGGTCCTCATTGATCGCCTTGACCAGGATACGTGGCACATTGAGTTCTTTGAGATACAAGGTGATCAGTGTTGACAGGTGGGAGCGCTCACCCGTAGCAATAATCACCGCGTCCATCTCGCTCATCCCCTGTCCATCAAGAAAATCCTTGCTGGCGGCGTCACCGAGAATGGCGTAAGAACACAGGTCTTTCACGGTCTGAACCTTTTCTTTATCCGAGTCGATGGCCATTACTTCGTGGCCTTGTGCATAGAGGCTGGAAGCGACGTGAAAACCAAAATTACCCAAACCGATGACACAGAACTTTTTCTTTTGCGGCATAATTCTCTCCCTTAGCCGATCATGATATTTTCTTCGGCATAACGTGGTGCTGTCGACCGGGTGCGTCTGGCAATGGCAAACGCCATGGTCAACAGACCAACCCGGCCGATAAACATCAGGGCAATGACAATGCATTTGCTGGCGATGTTAAGTTGGCCCGTGGAGCCCATGGATAGACCAACCGTACCGAAGGCCGAGACGGTTTCAAACATAAAGCCAAGAAATTCGCGTGGATTTTCATGCGCCCAATCCGGGCTTTGGGCAATCAGCAAGCCGAACAGCGCCAAGCCGATAACAATCATGGCCAGCAGAAACAGTGATAGCGCCCTGGAAATAACGTCTTCCGGTATGGTGCGGCCAAATGCATTGGTGTTGGGGTTGCCCTTTAAACGGTTGTAAAACAGAATAAACAGCAACGCCAGACAGGTGGTTTTAACACCGCCGCCTGCTGAACCCGGTGACGCACCGATGAACATCAGGAAGATCATCAGGAACAATGTCGGCACACGAAGCAGATCCAGATCAATGGTGTTGAAGCCGGCGGTCCGCGCCGACACCGATTGAAATAACGCCGTCCAGGCCGCTTCACCAGTGGACATGTGTGCCAGGGCGTCATGGCGCTCCAACCAGCCGATGGTGACGGCACCATAGATGATCAGAAACACTGTGGTTAAGATGACCAGCTTGGTGTGCAGCGAAAAACGGCGTGGTTGCAACGGGTTTTGCCGTGGTTTGCAGGCGTCGGCTAACTCGCGGATGACGAGAAAACCGATACCGCCAAGAATGATCAATGCCATGATCGTTACATTGACCAAAGGATTGTTGCGGTAACCGATCAGACTGTCGGGAAACAGCGAAAAACCAGCATTGCAGAACGCTGAAATTGAGTGAAAAACGGCAGAGTAGATCCCCTGTTTCAAACCGAGATCCGGCACAAACACAAAGGACAGCAACAGTGCCCCCAAGGTCTCGATGATCAACGTGGTCAAGAAGATACTGCGAATCAGATCGCGCCATGAGCTGACCGGTGTTGGCAACAGAGTTTCATTGATGATCCAGCGACCGCGGATACTGACGCCGACGCGTAGATAAATGAAGAGATACACGGAAAAGGTGGTAATACCCAGACCACCCACCTGAATTAGGGCCAGCACGACCCCCTGGCCAAACCCCGATAACCGGGTGCCGGTATCGACGACACTCAGACCGGTAACACATTGGGCCGAAGTTGCTGTAAACAGCGCATCCAGGAACGAAAGGTGAGGCCCGACCGCTGCCAACGGGGTACAGAGCAGCAGTGCTCCGGCGAGAATGGCGACTCCATAATAAAGGACTAGGGCCTGGGCTGGTGTGAGTGATTTCAGTGAGTTGTATGACATTCGCACTCCATGTCAAACGAATAGTGTTGTGCAGCTGACGCCATGGTTGCAAGGTTTTGCATCGTAGCACCATTTTAAAAAAATGACTATGCACGCAACCATTTTGCTTTTTGGGCCTGATCCCGTAAGGTGTTGTGGTAGCTTATACGCTCCCATGTCTTCACGGGTCCTCCAAACGATGAGGTTCAACCCGTTGTTCTCAATAGGAAAGTTATGCGCCATAGTTTAAAGAAAAGTGTTCTTTCGTTTGCCGCAATGATGCCGATGATTTTCGGTGTGGTGGGGCTGGTGGCCATGCTGCAAACGCTGATTCCACCACAACGTCTGGTTGGCTTTTTTACCGGGAATGCCTTTGTTGATACGCTGATCGGGACTGGCTGTGGTGCCGTCGCGGCCGGCAATCCAATTGTCAGTTATCTGCTCGGCGGCGAAATGTTGGGCCAGGGGGTCTCACTGTATGCGGTGACCGCCTTTATTCTGGCCTGGGTGACCCTCGGTTTCATTCAAATTCCCATGGAGGTCGAAGCTTTTGGTGGTCGTTTTACCCTGATTCGGAATCTGCTGGCGTTTGTCGGTACTCTGGCTGTAGCAACGCTCACCAGTTGGACTGTGGGATGGTGGCAATGACTGCACAGAATCCCCCCTTTAAATTCAAAGGCCTGCGTTTTTTATCGCTGGTGGCAATCTCCTATGTTTCCTTGGTCGTAACGCATGATGAGCAGGCGTGGCTATCGCTGCAGCGTGCCGGGCAGATTCTTGCACAAATTCTACCGATTATTGCCCTGGTGGTGGTCATTAACGCTCTGATCAACTGGTGGTTGCCGCCGAAGAAAATGGTGCATTTGTTCAAAAAGCACGGAGCGCGACGCGGTTGGGGGATTGCTATGATTGCTGGGATCATGAGCCATGGGCCCATGTATCTGTGGTATCCGATGTTGTCGGACCTGCGTCGTGGCGGGGTGCCGGAAGGCGTGTTGGTCACGTATTTTTATGCCCGAGCCGTCAAGGTGCCTTTGCTGCCGTTAATGGTTGATTATTTCGGCCTGTTGTTCACCGTGACCCTTGAGGTCTACATCCTCATTGCCGCCTGGCTGCAGGGGGTGGTGATGCAGTTTCTTAATCGCCGTTATGGGGTGGTTGAATCATCCTGCGGTAATGACGACAGATAGTTTTCCAGCAAGGCTAGCCCTTTTTCCGTCAAACGACAGCGAACTGCCTGGCGAACGACACTGTTGCCCCGCGTCAGAGCAGCCTCGGTAACTTGCTCCCCGCCAACTTCCAGATAATTGAGCCAGAACAACGTGACTAACCACACCTCTTCGACAAACAGGTCGAGTTCCTCATCTGACATCGGTTGGAGAATCCCTTGGGCGACACTACTTTCAATGGAATGGCGTACTATGGCGCGCAACGTACGGTGTGTCGTGATGTATCGTTCTTTCAGTTGCGAATCATTGAGCAGCAGGGCGGTCAGTTCCCGCTTGAAAAAACGGTATTGCCAGTTGAAGCGTTGGATCATTGCAAAGGTTTCTTCCATCGCCTGTAGCGACCCAGCTGGAACCTTGGCAATGATCTTCTGGTATTGTTCCATCCCCACGACGTCCATTTGCTCGAAAATCGCCCGGATGATCTCTTCTTTGTTGCGAAAATGGTAATAGAGATTTCCGGGACTGATGCCCATGGCCGCAGCGATATGGTTGGTGGTGACCGCTTTGGTTCCCTGATCGTTGAACAGAGTCACGGCGGTTTCGATAATGCGCTGTTTGGTGTTCATGTTAGAAAGAATACGCCGGTTGTCTTCAGTAATCAAGATGTGCTCGACGCAGTCGCTTGAGAAAACGCTGAAACAGTTTTATCCGCAGCACCAGTCCGTGGACTCCGAATTTCGCCAACGCCGGTAACACCCGATACAGGGGCACAGCCTTTTCATAGAGTCGAGCCATCTGATGATAGAATTCTTTGTCCGGTAAGTGGGTGGCGAAAAGACTGTGCAACATGTCGAACATTTCCGGTTGATGAGAAATTAATTCAGCCTTTCGGTCGCGGTAGAGTTGCGTGCCCGGTAACGGTGTCATCACGGTGAACGTTGCATAAGTCAGTTTCAGACGGCGGATATAACGGATCAAAGCGTCAAAGTCCTGATGCGAATAGTCCGGATCAACCATAAATGATGCGTACATTATTACACCAATTTTTTTGAGGATCGCCACAGCCTGTTCCTGCTCGGCCACCGTCACACCTTTGTTCATCCGCTGCAACCGTTCATCGGAACAAGCCTCCATACCGACAAAGACCTGTTTGAGACCAATAGCTGCCCACTGGCGAAACAGCTCAGGTTGACGCACAATGGTGTCTACCCGCGCATAGAGAAAATAGTTTTTGCGGATGCCCGCCTGATGGATTTTTGTCGCCAGTGTGGCCATTCGTTTGCTGTCACACATCGACTCGTCATCGCAAAAGAACACGTTGGGTTCGTCGATCCCTTTTAGTTCTTCAACCACCTGATCCGGGTCACGCCGCAGGTATTTACCAGCGGTAATCGACCACAACGCACAGAAATTGCAGCGTGCCGTACAGCCGAGAGAGGTGCGCACAGATGCCAGAGGCTTGAACCATTCACTGAAATAGTGAGCACGATAATGCTTTGTCAGCTCTCGTGCCGGAAAAGGGAGGGCATTAAGGTCTGTATAGGGTCGCGTTTCCGAATAGATCATCCCTTCGTCACATGGCAGGGCAATTCCGGGAATATCAATCAGAGCTCCGCCGTGCTCGATTGCTGTGACAATTTCGCGCAGGGTAAAAACACCTTCGCCAATCACCACCGCATCAAAACAATCGTCGTTAAAGTCCTCTGGTTGCACTGTGGCGTGGTGGCCACCGATAACCACGAAACAATCCGGCCATAGCTGATGCGACTGCAGGGCCAGAGAACGGGCGATGTTCACGTGACTGGTAAATGCCGTCAAACCCACGATATCCGGGTTCCAATCATTGGCTATTGCTTTAATATCAGGTTCGATACGTGCATCGATAATGCGCACGTCATGATTGTCGAGCAGCAGTCCTGCGGCCAGATATTCCAATGCCAAAGGCTCAAACAGATAAATCTGGTCCATGAGTGGTTCGTGGCCGGTCGGTTGGATCAGTAAGATTTTCATTGTATCCCCCTGTCTTTTTGGCGTTAGAGTTATTACTCTAATAGAGTATTTACTCTAGAAAGGCAAACTGTTTTTCTGCTTCGGTTAAACACCGCTAGGTTCTTGGGAGATTTTTTTAGAGAAATATTACGTAAATTTGAATAGTTATACGTTGTCTAACTTTAGAGGAAGAAATAAGCAACAGGTTCAGTAAACAGAAGTCAGATCGAACCATGATAAAATTAATAACTCTTTTTTTTCAGCGGAGCGTTGTTTGTACACATGCATGCTGTTTTAAAGGAAAAGAATTATCAAAAAGATTGTTTCCAACCTATTGTCAAATACTTGGAAACTGTTGTAATATTGTAATGTTGATTTACATGACTTGAGTTTTCACTAAATTACGCTACTATTTATCCATCGTGTGCATTACGCAGTATCAGGTCCGTCAAGACCTGTTCGCGGGAGTCGGTTATGAATGTCTCAGCACTCAGCGGTACCACAACCAGCGTCTCTCAGGCGTCTGTTAATGTGGTCGATACTCAGGCGGCACAATCACGCCAGCCTGAAACCCGTCTGACGGTTCTCCCTTCTGGGGATACGGTGCAGATCTCCGCTGAAGCACGTTCACTTTCTGCTCAAATGCCACCGGTCACCTCAACGCCGACAACGCTCGCGCCGCGCACAACATCCCGATCCAACTCTGCAGATAATCTAACCCAGACAACCGCATCGCCGTTACGTCTGGTCTCACGTGGTGAAACATCCACCCCTGAGGAAGCCGAAGCTCTATCGCAACAGGCTGTAAGCACGCAAGAGGAAACTCCTGTTGTCACACAAAATTCCTCCAATCAGGCAGTGCAGCAGCAGGAACAGCCGGAGGATGAACAGGAGATGTCTCCGTTACAGCAGATGCAAAAGCAGGCAGACGAGGAGCAACAGACTGTTGAGGAAGAAAATAAAAACGAAATTCAGATTCGGGATGTGCAGTCTGAAATAGGTGGTGTCCGTCGTGATATCACCTTTCTGGTTGGTCGAGCAGCCATTAACGAAACCATTCGCGAAGAGTTGCACGACAAGAAAACCGAGCTTTCTGAGTTGATGGTCGAGTTGTTCCAGCTCGAAAGCGTTTCAGGAAGTCCTCTGCGGTGACGACTGGCCCTGCCAGCCATCACTCTTTCGTGGGTCGTCGATTATTCGGCGACCCTTTTTTGTGTGTGTAGATCAACATGACCGATATGCTTGAGGTTATTTTGAATAAAAAAAAGGCGCTCCTTATCGGGAGCGCCGGACACATTCATCACAGCATGTCAAATATCAAAATAGTTTGGTCGCGTTAGGCAAACGTGGTTTTTAACTCAGTTGGCACCACCAAAAACCGGTGCCAGTTTCTTCCAGATACTCCTGCCCTGTTTTTCACACACCTCACGGGCGCATTCCAGGGCCAGTTGCAACTCGTGGCAATCCTCTTCGTCGTGCGGCTCCATGGCGTGATAGAAAATCCCTGCGGCACGCGCCTGGCGCAAAAAGCCCATCTGTGCATCGTCAGCCAGCAGGATGATTTTCAGATGCTTCTGCAGATAGCGGAAGATCGGGATGACATCCAGCACGCAACTGCCGTCAAAGGTTTTGCCCAGCAGCATGATCGCCGTCTCCTCTTCGCGCAACGCATCAATGGCTTCATTGAGTGTGGCGACGGGTTTGGCAACACACCCGGCCTTTTCAACACACTGCATCAGTGCGTCGGTTTCAGCAGGAGACTGGTAAGCAATAATCACGGGTAACATGGGTCGCTCTCCTGTGTGAGAGGCGATGCCCCGGTTGTGGGAGCCGGGGCATCCAGTGCAACGCTAACCTCAAAAGCACGCTTAATGCGATTTCTGTTCGGCGTGCTCTTTGGGGCTGGCAACAGCTTTGACGATGCCGAACATCACCAGAACAGCCGGGACCAGTTGAGCGACAACGATCAGGGCGCAGAAGCCGAGAAACGCCCAGACCAGAAATCCACTGTTGTCGACGCGGCCGGCAGTGGTTGCGGCCAGAGAAGGTGACGCCATCATCAGGGTCAACAGAGCAGTCAGAGTGATGTTTTTAAGTGCTTTCATGGTTTTGGTTCCTTTCGTGTTTTGTGCTGTGAATGACATTAAATAAAGAGTTAAGCGTTGTGCTTATGGCTGTGATCGTCGGAGTGTCCGAGAACGCCCTTGACCATACCGAAGCCCATGACCAGGGCCGGGATGAGTTGACCGACCACGATCAGACCGATAAAGCCGAGGAACAACCAGGTCAGCAGACCACTGTCGGAAGATTCCTGTCCGGCAAAGGCCGGAACGGCTGCGATTGCGAGAAGTATCAGGCTGGTGGCGATTTTTTTCAGGGCTTTCATGACGTCCTCCTATGGTTATGCAATGTTCGCTGCTTGTACTCGTTATTGAGTGTTGTGCGTTGTTCTTGCCTTTCTGATATAGCGAGAGACGTGCCAAGAATTAAACTGTGATGTTTTATGTCTCTAAGATGCTGATTGTAAAAGAGAATCTCGAATGTTTTTGTGAGGGCTGGGGTGGTGATAACCACTGTGAGTGTATAGATAAAATATGCACATTTAGAAATAATTCATCCAAGGCGGATGTCTAAAATTGAGTTGGGGCAAATGATCTCAATGGGTTAACGACAGTATGATAAATCCATACGCCAAAGGAGGGATTGTATATTTTTTTATGCGGTAGATTTGTGTGATGAAGTTTGCGTGCTGTTGAGACGCTGAAACAAAGAGGAGAGGCAAAAGCTAAACTTTCTTTAGCCACCGAAAAAGTCAGAAATCTCCAGGCTGTTCCAAGAGCAGAGATTCAGGTTTTCTTTTGTTAGGTCCGACTTTGTCTGGTTTGTCTGTGGCCAAAACAAAAAAAGCCCCACACAATGTGCGGGGCTTTTAAACAATCAAACAGTGTCAAAATGATTTAGATTTTGCACACGTTTGCTGATTGGGGACCTTTTTGACCTTCAGTTACGTCAAAAGAGACGCGGTCGCCTTCAGCCAGGGATTTGAAACCTTCGCTTTGGATCGCAGAGAAATGCACGAATACGTCAGGACCGTTGTCCTGCTCGATGAATCCAAAACCCTTAGTGTCGTTAAACCATTTTACTGTACCTTCTGCCATGTTCTTTTCTCCATTGTGTTCCCGTGGGAACTTGCTTCAGTGTGTCTGCTCTCGACAATAATAAAAAAACACACGCCCAAAGGGCCTGTGCTTTTATGAGCCAGACTGACACCTTGTCAGGCTGGTGAGAGCTAAATTAGCGACACAAACTTACTTAAGATGCAGTAACACTAGCATGGGCGACAAGGTAGTGCAAGCTGTAAGTTGTTTTTTAGTGCGTTTTTCTCGTGTGTATTGGGGGGATTTGATACATGATCCCTCACGCAAATTTAAAATCTGTCGGTATCTTGCTGATTGCTTTGGCGAAGTTCATCTGTTTTTGTGGCTTAGTAGGCACGTGACGTGGGTTTCCGCGCCCACCCGTCGGGCTGCTTTTGTGTCGACAAGAGTAGCGCAATCGACTCCCGACCATTGCGCCCTGCGAGTTCCCTCACTCCACTCGCTTACGCTGCGATAATAAGAAAAGGCGGCGAGCCGAACCCGTGAAGCACAACGTAAAGTGATTCATTGTCGGTGGGTTTGCGACCCCCGGAGGGCCGTTTCCAAAAGCCGGTTTTGCATCCTTTAGTCGGCTTATAAAAGGATGGCACCTGCCAGGATGCTTCCCGGCGACCTTGATTTTGCATGTAAAGATAAAATGATTAATCCAGTTTGATATCTACCTTCACTTCTCCACCACTGACACTGTCTTGAAGCTTTTCCACCTTCTCATCCATCAGCACTCCACCACTGACATTGACTTTTTTATCCGCTTTCGCGGCCTTGGTCTGCTTGGTGGGGGCTTCGTCATGCAGAGAGGTGTCTTTGGGTTGAGCTAGTGTTTCCAAGGTTTGTTCTTGCACCTCCAGTTTAACTGGAGACGGTGTAGGAATCGGAACTTCTTTAGGTACAATGGGTGCTGGACGCGGAGACTCCTCGGGCGGAGTGGCGGGTTTTTCCGGGATGGGGTTCACCGGAGTCGGAAGATCGTCGGTTTGTGAGTTACAGCCAAACAGCAGGACCGTAAGCAGTAGGCCCAAAGTGAAATATTTCAACATAACGTTGTCCTTATGAGCTTTGCGATTCGTTGTTTCTGTGGCGAGCTGTGCGTTGCGCAATGAACACGACACCACTTAATACAATCAACAGCATAACAAAATACCAGACAAATTGCTCCGAAGTGACCATGAACGTGTGGCGTTCCAGTTGCGCTTCATTCAATGTTGATGGTGCGCGTTGTTTGAACCAGGCATAGGCTCCGGTGTAAGCGAGGCTGATTCCGGCATAGGCCAGATTAAAACTCAGGCCACGAAAACTCAGCACAGTAGCGCGCATGTGGGACGGCGTGACCTGATTGAGATAATGGCTGCCGAAAAACATGTTGAACATAAACACCACAAATACCAGCGCCATGGGCAACACCCCGTACCAAGGGATAAACAGGGCAAAAGTGGCGCAACCGATCATCATCAACACGCTCATCCAGCTCAGATTCGCCACCGGGCGGAAGCGACTGGCGGCATATACCGCCAGTGGCGGGATGAAATAAGCCATCACCGACATGGACGAGCCGATCACGCCGAACAGCGCCTCGGGAATGTCGATCATGCGGTAATACTGGCTGTTGAGAGTCAGCAGCATGCGGATGATGTGATCAAACAGCATGGTAAACAGAATGATGCCGAGGGCAAACGGCGTGTGCCAGATCCACTTGGCGCTGTCGATGATCAACCGGGTCGTCGCAAAGGCTGTGGCGAAAAAGCCCTGCTGTTCGGGTTGGTCGGCATTAGGTGGTTCGGTCATTTTCAGGGTCAGCACCAGCGTGACCAGGGCTGAACCAAGGGTCAGCAGTAATGGATAGCGCATGGTGTTGCGTAACGTCAGCTCGCCGTTGAAGCCGATCCATCCGGCAATGCGGTTAAGCAGCTCCGGGTCGTAGACCAATGCACCGAGCGTCATGGCAACGATAAAGCCGATCTGCTGCACCTTGAGCTGCACGTCGAGCACTTTGGGCCACAAGTCCTTTTGCCCGGCAGCCACCAGCGTATCGTAGGCCAGGGCTTCATCCGCGCCGCTGCCCATGGCTTCCGACGCACCGCTAAGCAGTCGGTTGGCCAGAAACAGGTAAAAGATCCACTCCGGCTGGGTGCTGGGCGCAAAACTGATCAGCGACAATTCAGCAATCATCAGCAGTGACGTGGCGATGAGCAGGCGGCGACGACCGAACAGGTCAGCCAACGCGCCAGACGGTACTTCCAGCAGTACGATGGTCATGGCCCACACCACGTTGAGCAGGGTGAACTGCTCCAGAGTCAGGCCAAAGTCGAGAAATAGAATGGTGAAAACGGGGTAGTAAAACCGCGCGTTGTAAAACACCCGGAAGGCGATAAACAACCGGATGTTGGCGTGGTTAAACGGTGCGTTTCCAAAACGTTTGATCATAGAGTCGGCAACATCAGGGCCGCAATGGCGGCGGTCATGCTGGTGGCCAGCGTTCCGGCCAGCAGCGATTTTACCCCGAGACCGACGATCTCATGACGGCGCTCCGGGGCCATGGCTCCCATGCCACCGATCATAATGCCGAGGCTGCCGGGGTTGGCAAAGCCGCACAGGGCATAGGTCATGATGTACAGGCTGCGCTGGCTCAAGGTGCCCTCCGGCAATTGGGTCATATTCAGATAGGCGACAAACTCGTTGATCACCGTCTTGGTGCCAAACAGCGCACCTGCCGCCGGAGCTTCCTGCCACGGCACGCCCAACAGCCAGACCACCGGAGCCAGCAGCGTACCAAGCACACTCTGCAAGGTCACTCCCTCAAAGAATACGCCAAGCAGGCTGTTGATCAAGGCAATCAACGCCACCATGACAATAATCATCGCCACAATATTGATCAGCAACTGCACACCCTGCACCGTGCCCTGAGTGATGGCATCCATACTGCTGCGCACATTGGTGTCCGGCACCATGGTCGCATGGGTGGTGTCGTCCTTTTCCGGCACCATGATCTTAGCAATCACTACCGACGCCGGGGCGCTGATCAGCGACGCGGTGAGGATGTGGCCCATGATGTCCGGCAACACCGAACTGAGAATGCTGGCATAGAGCACCATCACCGTCCCCGCAATGGTCGCCATGCCGCAGCTCATCAAAGTGAACAGCTCGCTGCGTGTCATCTGCTGAATGTACGGACGGATGATCAACGGTGATTCCACCATGCCGACAAAGATATTCGCCGCCACGCCCAGACCTTCAGCCCCGCCAATGCTCAGGCTTTTCTGCAACAGCCACGAACAGCCCTGCACGATGCGTGGCAACAGCCGCCAGTAAAACAGCAACGAGGATAACGCACTGATCAACAGTACCAGTGGCAAACCGCGAAAGGCGAGGATATACGCACTACCGGGAAAAGGCTCCTGAAACGGCAAAGCACCACCGCCCAGATAGCCGAACACCATACTGGTTCCGGCAGCCGTGGCGTTTTCTAACGCCAGCACCACTTTGTTCAGTACCAGAAACAGGCTTTGGAACCAGGGCACATGAAAGAGCAGGGCAGCGAGGATGAGTTGCAGCACCAGGCCGATGATGACCAGTCGTACTGGAAAACGGCGGCGCTGTTCGCTGATCAGCCAGGCGATGAGGATGAATACGCCGAGGCCGAGAAGAGGTTGGAGGGGCATGTATGGAACTCCGCTAAATTTAAATTAGGTCAATGTGTGACTTTATCATTAGAAGGCGTGGTGGTAATGTGGCTGCTATTGTTTGCTAAGAATCAAAAGTTCCCGATTCCATAACATGTTTGAAGGGGTCGGAAAAAGGGAAAAGAAAACAAAGGCCTGTTTTGATTGCAAATGATGGGATGGTCCTGAGATATGAGATTTTGGCGTTTGTGCGAATGTCAAAATGTTAACAACGTCCCCTGCTGTCCCTTAGATAGACTTTGAGCCGGGATAGGCAGATCTGCCTATCCCGTGAAGGGTATTGGCCATAACGGTTGTAACATATTGAAATGTATGGTAACGGAAGAGTCATCAGTATGTTAGCGTGGAATTATATATAGCTCGGACCTTCTGTGTTTGCAGCTTTATACAGAAACTGTCCATTTATTGTTAGCAGTCACTACAAGGAACGAGAATGTCTGAAGATTTAACCGTAGATGATATAGAAGATATAGAAGAGCAAGAAAATCCTGAAGTGCTTTTGGATCTTCAGCAAAAACTTATTAAACGCTGCAATGATGCTGGTATTGAGGCTGAATTACGTGAGTATTTTGATGGTGATACTTACGTTGCAGTGGGCATGCCTAACGGAAGAGATAAAAGGTGGACTTCATTTAGTTCTTCAGAAGCAATAACTGAAATACTCAGTTTTGACTTCGAGAAATATACCTTTCTTGGAGAGTTTGTAGCTATAGCTAACTATTCAGAAAATTTAATTGAGGCTGTAATTCGTCCCATTAATGGTATGCCTCGTCATTTTCTTCAAAGAAGAATATTTGGAGAAGTATCAGAGGGCGAAGAAATCGAGCCCATCGTGCTAGAAGAAAATTACCTTGGTCGATCCATTAAAATTGAAATAGGCGAAGCCTCTGGTGCTATGCGTATGCTCGCTAGAGGACCGTTTGGTCGCAATGGCGCATTATCAGTAAAGATTTCTGGCATAAACATTTCACAGCATAATCAAAGTCTACAAATTCTACGAAAGCTAAGCGATTCTTTGTTTTTTCAGCTTGATCTTCAAGATGGGTTTGCGCTTTCTCTTGTGCGAGATAGAAGGCACACTCGACGTCCAGGTCATAGACCTCGTCGCAGACCACATGAGCGTGCAGAGTTGGAATTCCCTAAAATAGAATTTGATGAAGGGCCAAGCTCTCTTTATTGGTATGGTAGAAGTGCGTTAGGTATGCCACTTCTTCAGTTCTTAGCTTTCTATCAGGTAATTGAGTATTACTACCCCACTTATTCCCAAGAAGAAGCGAGGCGAAGAATTAGGTCAATTTTGAAAGACCGGGTTCTACCCCGAATTTACGGACACTTCAAAAAAGCCTATAGTGGGCTAAAGGAGTGTTTATGTCTAAGAGAAGAAAATTCAGTCAGGAATTTAAACGTGGGGCAGTAGAACAGGCTTGCCAGCCTAATGTCAGTTGCGCTCAGGTTGCAAGAGAACTCGGTATCAATGCCAACCTGCTTTCACGGTGGAAGCGAGAGGCTGAGGCAGAGGGCCGCCATGCCTTTGGCGGGACTGGAAATCCCAGAGATGATGAGGTTGCAGCTCTTAAACGTGAATTAGCCCGGGTAAAAAAGGAACGGGATTTTTTACGCGAAGCGGCAACGTTCTTTGCCAGGGAGTCGTCCTGAAGTATCAGGCGGTTCAACGTTGTCGCAATGAATTTCCTATTCGCTTGATGTGTCGTTGCCTCAAAGTTTCTCACAGTGGTTATTATGACTGGGAGAAAAGATCCCCCAGCACACGACAGATTGACAACGAGCGTCTACTGAAGCGCATTCGTGAAATCCATGAAGACAGCAACGGTGCCATTGGTGTTCCGCGTATGCATGAAGACCTTCGGGAAACCGGAGAGACTGCAAGTAAAAATCGCATTGCTCGTTTGATGGCTTCAGCCGGACTTCAAGGCTGGCCGCGAAAGAAAAAACGAGGTCGATATCACACACCAGTTGTAGTCCCTGCCGATGTTCAGAATCAGTTGCAGCGTGATTTTAAGGCATTGGAACCAGAACAAAAATGGGTCACAGACATCACAGAACTCAAGACCGGCGAAGGAAAACTTTATCTGTGTGTTGTCATCGATCTGTTCAGCAAGTTGGTCGTTGGCTGGTCAATGCACCATCGCCAAGACCGGCAGATGGTGATCCGTGCCGTTGAAATGGCCGTGTGGCAACGTCAAGAAAGTAACCATGTGATTTTGCATTCGGATCGCGGCAGTCAATTTCGCAGCACGGACTACCAAAGATTCTTGAAGGAGAACGCCCTGGTTTGCTCCATGAGTGCTGTTGGTCATTGTGGAGATAACGCAGCCTGCGAGGGATTCTTTGGTGTTCTCAAGCGAGAACGCACAAATCGGATGAGATATCCGACAATGGATGCCGCCAAAGCGGATCTATTCAACTATATTGAACGCTTCCATAATCCACGAATGAGGAAAAGGATTGCTAGACGTGATATGGAGTTTCAGTTGTTTTCAAACCGTCCGTAGAAACGGGGTATAACCCGACCCAACATTTAGAACTGATCGAGATGGCGATATTGGAAAAGTGCTCACGGCAGTTTCCGGGCACGGAAGGGGGTTTGGTGATGAGCGCTCTCAGTTAAGGGCTACGATTAATGCTTGCGTTGATACCAATGATTTAAGAGAGTTTCTGCAAGAAGATGAGCAGCGCGCTGAATTTTTCTCCGCCAAACAGAAAGGTCTAACTGATCATAAATTACCCTTGAATAACTCTGGTGCTGATCTACGAGCTCCTGTGGCAGATCTCATATACGATATTCGCTGTAAAATTGTCCATACAAAAGGCGAAAGCTCTGAAGGTGAAGTTGAATTATTGTTGCCGTTTTCTAAAGAGGCTGAGTTGCTATTTTTTGACATCGAGTTAATGCAGTACGTTGCGAGAAAAGTACTAATTGCGGCAGGGGCTCCATTATCGCTATGAGGCAACTGCTAACAAGTGCGTCAATTAGGACGCTCGCAAGCTCGCGCCTATTACGCAGGCGTTAGAACAGTACAAATAACACAAAGAGGATAATTTAAGAATGGAAGGACTGATAGTTTTAGTTGTAATTGCTGTGATTGTATATGCCCTGCTTAAAGGAGGTGCATCTAAAGCTTCGAAACCCAATCTAGGCGATCCGTATGCATGTTCCGGGTGCGGTGTTCAAGTAAAGCACAACCGCCGCACGGTCTCCGCGTGGGAAAAGGGGGCAAGAAGCTTTTATTGCAAATCCTGTCATGGGCAGTGGCGTGAAAAGCAGACCAGCAAACAACCTTCTGGTTGCCTAGGATTTTTTGTGTTGCTCATTATATTACCTAGTATTGCGATTACTAGTTTGTTCCTCTTTTAATAATGCGCACTATAAATATGGTAAGACACATTGCGCGAATAAAGCGCATATATAAAGAACATTTTTCCTTATTTCTTTTTGTGGCTTTGTCGTTTTTGTTGGCTATTAGCATAGCCATTATGCCTCATTATTTATATATTTCAATTTTAATTTGTGCTTTTCTTTGTGCGTCACTTGGCATGTATTACTTTACTTATTTTAGCAGATTTAGGTTGCTGACAGATGACTACTCACATCATAAAGAATACTATTTCGAAGCATACTCGGTATGGGGTGTTCTTGCATTTAATTCGTTATTTGTTTTTATATTTGCTCACGTTGGTACAGTTATTGCCACGGCATCTCCAATGTTTGGATTTGGCCAAATAACATTCTATGGGATGCTCTTATTCCTTATTCAATCAATCATAGATGGCATTACTTTTGGTCTTTTTGGGTCATATTCAATTAATTTGTCCAATATTCAAATGCAAGGTATTTTTGCACAAACATATGCATATGCGGCCAATCTGACAATTGACCTAGCTTTTATTGCTTCAATATTTTCAGTTGTGGGCGAGTCCTATGGGGTTAAGCGAGAATTTAAGAAAATGATTGCTTCAGGCGCCATCGATGCTGATTTCTTCTCTTCATTATCTCCAGCCAAGGTTAAGGAAATCATCCGCAATATTAATTCTGGAAAAATTGATGTACAGCATCAAGGCTCACAAGTCGTAAGTCTCCTATCCAATAGTTGCAGCAAAGAAGCTAGGGATATCATGCTACAGATTATGCAAATCACAAATAACATGGAAGTTTATGCACTATGTATTGATTATTTTCAGCGCAATAACGACTTCCGGTTTCGTAGAGTGTGCTCAAAAGTTAAAGATCCCGTGAGTCTGGGCGTACTTGCGGACAAAGGAATACGTGTCTCAGGCAAGAACAGGTCTAACAATGGGCTCCACGGGACGTCAGCGCCGACGCGCCGCCGTCCTTGAGCCCGGGCGTTGGCCAATAGAAGATTTGAAATGCGCAAAAGAGGAACGATTACATCATGGAATAAAGACAAGGGATACGGCTTTATTTTACCGAACTCAGGTTCAAAACAAATATTTGTCCATATTAAAGACTTCAGCAATCGGCATCGCCAACCTGAAGTTGAGCAATTAGTTAATTATAGTGAGTCCGTAGACAGACAAGGCCGTCCTTGTGCCATAAATGCAACTCGCGTAGGAGATGGAACAGAAAAGATCGGAAGTAAAAAAGCTGCAAAATTACCTATAACGATAGCGATATTATTTTTAGGAGTTGTCGCCGCATCAGTTTTTGTGGGGGATTTGCCAATATATATTTTCATTGCCTACATTGCATTGAGCATAATTACTTATTTTACCTATGCTTTTGACAAATCTGCTGCGCAAAAAGGTGCATGGAGAACGCAAGAAAGTACACTGCATCTGTTTTCTATGGCTGGAGGTTGGCCTGGTGCATTGATAGCTCAACAGATATTACGTCATAAAAACCAAAAAGAATCTTTTCGATTCGTTTTTTGGGTGACCTCTGCGCTGAATCTTTTTGTTTTAATCTGGCTGTTCAGCGCCAATGGTTCAAAATTTCTGAAGTCTCTATTGCAAAATATTTCGTTGGGCTAACAAGCGCATCAACCGGACGGAATAGACCTAAGCGCGTGAATTCCGTGAATTCCGGACGGACCATAGGGGACGTAGTTGATATTTTGACATTCTCGGTTACCCTTCACTTATGCCACGTCATGCCCGAATCGACATACCCGGACTCTTGCAACATGTGATTGTCAGAGGAATCGAACGTCGCGATATTTTTATCACTGACGACGATCGCGAAGATTTTGTCCGACGTTTATCTGGCCTACTAGAAGAAACCTCGACGGACCATAGGGGACGTAGTTGATATTTTGACATTCTCGGTTACCCTTCACTTATGCCACGTCATGCCCGAATCGACATACCCGGACTCTTGCAACATGTGATTGTCAGAGGAATCGAACGTCGCGATATTTTTATCACTGACGACGATCGCGAAGATTTTGTCCGACGTTTATCTGGCCTACTAGAAGAAACCTCAACGGCTTGTTATGCCTGGGCTCTTCTCGATAATCACGTCCACCTGTTATTGATACCGACAGAAATCTCCCTTTCCATCCTGATGCGTCGCCTTCTAACTGGCTACGCCGTCAGCTTTAATCTGCGCCATAAACGTGCCGGACACCTGTTCCAAAATCGCTATAAATCGATTGTCTGTGATAGTGATGTCTATCTGCTGGAACTGGTGCGCTATATCCATCTCAACCCTGTTCGTGCTGGTAAGGTTACGGATATGAACGCCCTGGCTGATTATCACTGGAGCGGTCATCGGCAGATTCTCGGCAGGAAGGAACTCTGTCTTGTAAAGGATGAGGACGTTTTATCCCTTTTTTCCGGTAAGAAGAGCGTGGCACGTAAGGCCTATTATCAGTTTCTTGCTGACGGATTACTCCAGAAAGTTTCTCCACTGTCCATGGGCGGTAGGCGGGTCAGCCAGTCTCTGGACGATTCGTTAACGGATGAAGACAGCTATGATGATCGTATTCTTGGCGGTGGTTCATTTGTCGAGCGGGTGCTTGGTGAAGAGAAGCCGGTTGAGGCAAGTCGGTCATTTGATGAGCTCAAAAAAGTCGTTGTAGGTTATTTTGAGTTGGATGTCACAGAGTTGGTCTTGCCGAACAAGGCTCGCAGGGTAAGTACGGCTAAGGCTGTGCTTTGCTATGTGGCCATTCGTCACTACCGGATGACGGGATATGCTGTCGGCAAGGCTTTGTGCTACACTCCTTCAGCAGTGAGCCGTGCCGTTCAACGAGGTCAAAAGGTATTTGATGGGGATGCCCGTTTGAGAGATATTTTATCCTAAATATCAAAAAATCAACTACGTCCCCTATGTGCTCCTTTCCTGTGATTGAATATGGGATTGGGAAGGATTCCGAGCTAGATGACAATGATTGGATTTCTTGCAAAATCGAAGACAAAACTTTCACGGGCACGGTGATCCTGAAAAATTAAACGAGATTTTAAGATGTTTTCTGGGTTGGAATGATAAAGACAGCGAACAACCGCTTTGAGAGGGACGCGTTAGATGTCAGAACACGAGAAAAAACAATGAGTAGTGCTCGCTCATACCGTTATCGAGTCGTTGATGTTTTTACGGATCAGGCAATGGAAGGAAACGCTCTTGCCGTATTTCCAGATGCTTCTGGAATCGACGATATAACCATGCAGAAGATCGCCAAAGAACTAAATCTGTCAGAAACGAGCTTCGTCATTCCGGCAACCCGGACTAACTGCTCGGTGGGCGTACGGATATTTACACCTTCGAAAGAGATGGATTTTGCTGGCCATCCTACTATTGGCACAAGTTTTGTTCTTCTGGACGAGGGAATCATACCAGCAGACAGCGAGCACTTCGTGCTTGAGGAAAAAGTCGGTCCCGTACCGGTCCGTGTTGACACGGGCATACGTCCGTTGATTTGGCTACAAACTCCTCCTATCAGCAGGGGAATAACTTTCGACCGGACTGCCTGCTCTCTTGCATTGGGGCTTAATACAAGCGATCTCCTTCCTGTCACCCCCCAACTCCTGAGTGCGGGTAACCCTACAGTATTCATAGCGTTGAAAGACAGAGACGCAGTCGATCGCGCTTGGCTCGATTCTCGTGGCTCCGCTGCTCTCAGAAAAGACTATCCTGAACCTATGTGTGTCTTTGTGTTTACACCGACTCCTGATGGAGCCTACTCCCGAATGTTCGCTCCTGAGTACGGCATTGCAGAAGATCCGGCAACTGGAAGCTCAACAGGCCCGCTTGCCGCATACATGATGCAGCATGGGCTTGTTGCATGCACCGCTGGTACAAGGCTTACAAGCGAACAGGGGACAAAAATGGGGCGTCGAAGTATATTGCACGTTCACATTCACGGAGACAGAGGGCAGGAGGGGATCGAAGTCGGTGGTCGCGTTGTGTCTGTTGCTGAAGCAATAATGAGGTTTTAACATTAATAGCCTGGTAAAAAATTTATGCAGAGAAAAGGGGACGGATTTATTTTATTCCGATTTATTTTATTCCAGATACTCATAACTCAGGATAAAAAACCACTATGCCTCGATCAGCCCGCCTCGTAATTCCAAACAATCCTCACCACTAGGAGTTCCGAGGACGGGAGTTCCCGGGAGTTCCGGGGACAGTATACTTATCTTTTTACCTTGGAAAATAGAATGTTTTCTCCGTGCTGAAAGTGCAACAGCGACATAGGCCTTGCTATTCGGAAGCTAAGCGTGTTACTGTTTGACTACTTAAGCTAAGTTTGTGGAAATTTTTATCGCTCGCCAGGTGGACAAGGTGTCGATCTGGATCAAAAACACAGGCCCTCTTGGGTGTGTGTTTTTTTGTTTTTTGATAGGGCGGGATTTGTACAACAAAAAGGTTCCAGAAGGAACATGGAGAAAAAAATGGCAGAAGGTTCAGTAAAGTGGTTTAACGATTCGAAGGGCTTTGGTTTTATCGAACAGGACAATGGTCCTGATGTATTCGTCCATTTCTCAGCAATTCAAGGCGACGGCTTTAAGTCTCTGGCTGAGGGCGACCGCGTCTCTTTCGACGTGACCGATGGTCAAAAAGGTCCCCAATCTGCGAACGTGCGCAGAATTTAGTTCGGATTTTTCATAGATCAGCAAAGGGGCCTCGCAGTTATTTGCGGGGCCTTTTTCTTGATAGTAAGACCGCTAACTATCTGCTCACTTCAGCAGTGTGAGCGAACAACCTGATAGAAGGAGCAGCGCGATGGCCAAAAAACCGAATTACGGTTATGAAAAACGCCAGAAAGAACTCGCAAAAAAAGCTAAAAAGGAAGAAAAGAAAAAACGTAAATTGGAGCAGGACCCACAAGACACCCCCTTGGAGACCTTGGACCAAGACTAGCAGGCTGTTGAAACAGTTCCATCCTGGGGCTTTTCAAAGACGCAAGCCGAAAATGCGATTTCTGTCTTGCTTACAGAATCAAGCACTTAAAAATATATGTCCTTGATTTTGGTCGCCCGTCTATGGGTTCCACAGGCTGTTTTTCAACAGCCTGCCAGGTCAAAAGGTAATAATCCCTTCAATATACCTGATCCCAGCTTTAATCCTCTCCCAGTCTCTTTGCTCACCTTTTTCAGCCAACTTCATGTCATTACCACACGAAAGGAGATTGCCATTGGCCTCTCTGGATTTCGAGCTTGAAAAGCATAATTTTACAAAATATTACGAGAACAACAGGCCCCTTTTTGAGGAGGCCAAAAACGCTTATATCAGTGTGATCAAATCACTGATTAAACAGGCTGATGTCGGCGAAGTGACTAAGGTCGAAGGCCGGGTCAAGAATAAAGAAGAGTGCATTAAAAAGTTTCAGCGCAAATACCAAGACAAACTCGAAGCAGCTGACCAGCCCTATGAGATCAAAAACTATCTCTCTGATTTGATTGGGCTTCGCATCGTCTGTCTCTATGAAGACCAGATTGCGGACGTCTCGAAACTCTTGAAGAATCATTTCAAGATCATTGACGTTTCGGATAAAATCGCGGCTATTGAGAGCACCGAGGATTTGTTCGGTTATAAAGGGTTGCATATGGATCTGTCGTTTGCCAAAGAGATGGCTGCCTTGCCCAAAAATCAGCCATTTGCAGAGTATCCCTTTGAAGTTCAGATCAGGTCATTGATTCAGGACGCTTGGAGTGTGCTGGACCACAAAATCAAATACAAGAAATCGATCCCCAATGATCTTAAGCGCAGGATCAATGTTCTTTCCGCCCTGTTCGAGCTGGCCGACCGAGAATTTAAAGAGATCCGCAACGCCACCACCGAGTTGATCCAACAGGCGACAGTTTCGCCGCTCGGCGATGTTCTTGAAGACAACTGTGAAGCTCCAGGGTCCGCTGCAACGGAAACCGGTGGAAAAGCGTTCAATGTTTTCCATTTTCTGCGGGTCGCCGGGCATTTCTTCAAGGATTTTGAGTTTGAAGACTACAAGGTTGATAACTTTGTCCAGGATATACTGCGGTTGGATAACGGTTTTCAAAAGTCGGCCCTTCATAAAAGCTTGGTCGAAAACCTGAAAATCGTCAAAGAGTATCGCGATCATTTCATTGAAGGAAACCCTGAAAGCACCTTCAGCCCTTATACTGTGATCAGGCATTGCCTGTATCTCTACGATCAGGAAACTTTTAAGCGGATATTGGCCAAAGGGTCGACCGGCCGCTTTGTCAGTTGGTTAGGGCAGAACCATTCAACCCCCTGATAGTTTATTTTGAAAACGTGCAAAATCTCTATAAATCGATTGTCTGTGAAGGCAGATGCATATCTGCTGGGACTGTCTGCCATATTCATCTCAACCCGGTGTGTGCAGGTAAGGTTACGGACGTGGATGCTCTAGCAGGTTATCGCGGGACCGATATTGTCAAATGATCGGAAGGGGAGAATATCGTCTTGTAAACGATGATAACGTTTTATCCCTGTTTGCCGATAAGAAGAGTGCGGCACGCAAGGCCCGGAAGGTGAGTACCGCCAAGGCCGTGCTTTGCGATGTGACCATTTGTTTCTACCTGACGACGGGATATGCTGTTTGGAAGGCTTTGTGCTACACTCTTTCCGCAGTACGTCGTGCTGTTCAACGCGGATAAAAGGGTTTTAGCAGGATGTTGAAAAAGTCCCGTCCGGGGATTTTCAACGACGCAAGCCGAAAATGCGATTTCCGTCTTGCTTACAAAATTAAGCACTTAAAAACCTGTCCTTGATTTTAGGCGCCCGTCCATGGGCTCCACAGTCTGTTAGATCGGGAAGAGGGGTTGAAAAATATTTTACGCTAACTTTCAAAGAATCAATCCATCGTCTGTTTTTTCAAGGGAAAACCATGAAAATAAACCATGTTCATCTTATCTACTTTTCACCGACCGGAACCACGCGCAAAGTTATCGACGCGATTGCCGCAGGGATGGCGGCTGAAAAAATCAGTCGTTACGATTTAACGCTCTCTCAGACACCGCAGGAACAGTTCTTGTCGGAAGGTATTGCAGTTATTGGTATCCCTGTTTACGCAGGGCGTGTGCCTGTTGGTTGCCTGGACAGGCTGGCGAATTTTTCAGCGAACCAGATTCCCACTATTTTAGTGGCTCTGTATGGCAACCGTGAATTTGAAGATGCCTTGGTTGAGTTGCAGGACATCACCTCTGAAAAGGGCTTTAACGTGGTTGCGGCTGGGGCTTTTATTGGTGAGCATTCCTATGCGACCTCATCGCATCCTGTTGCCGTAGGTCGACCTGATGCGAATGATTTGAGTCTGGCGGAGTCTTTTGGACAACAGATTGTAGACAAAATTGAACGGGATTGTTTTGATACGCCCGTCATTGACGGCAATCACCCTTACCGGGACAGGGTGGCGTTTGGTGGAATCGCGCCGGAAACAGATGCTGAAAAATGTACGCTTTGCGGGACCTGTGCTGAGGTGTGCCCTGTTGGCATTGTGACGGTAGCCGATTCGGTTACAACACAGGCAGAACCGTGCATTATGTGCTGTGCCTGTGTGAAGGCATGTAAAATGGGCGCACGGTCTTTGAATCACCCGATGATTGAAGGGATCAGAGAGTTTCTGATGAAGAACTGCTCTACGCCGAAAAAACCTCAAATCTATTTATAACTCAAGGTCTGTTTTTCCCGTTGAAGTAAAGATTGATCAGTGCTTGGGCCAAATGTAATCGCGAGTGTTGAATTATTTCGTTCCCTTTTCAGGAGGATACATGAGTCGCTGCACCATTACCTGTCCACACTGTAGTTTCAGTAAAGATGTTGAACGTGACCCTGCCTTGTTGCATGGCAAGACAGTGACCTGCCCAAAGTGCAAGAAGGCATTTCCTTTTGTTGCATCAGACTCAGTTCCTCCTGTACCACCTGCCCAACCTGAGCAGCCCATTATCGAACCTGAAGCCAGCCCGAAAGCAGCATCAGAAACAGAAGACGCTCCTCAGCACAAGTTTTGCTCAACCTGTGGCAGCCAGATTCACATTAAAGCGGAAATTTGTCCGAAGTGTGGGGTGCGTGTAGCTCCGCCACGTAATGTGGTGAACAAGGTTGCCTTGCTGGTGATCACGTTTTTCCTTGGTGGGCTTGGTGGGCATAAATTTTATCTGAAGAAAAATCTGCAAGGGGTATTGTATCTCTTGTTCTTTTGGACTTATATTCCGACGCTGGTGGCGTTTATTGAGTTCATTATTTATGCCTGCAAGAGCGAGCCTGAGTTACAGGAGAAGTATCCTGAGACCAGTACCGGTGGAATTTTCATCGTCCTGCTTGTGCCTGTTCTGCTCGCCATCGTCGGCATTTTAGCGGCCATTGCCATTCCTCAGTATGTTGCTTATCGGCAGAAGGCGGGTAACGTTGCGGCTAGCACGGCACTGACAACCTGCCAGCAGCGGGTGAGTGACTATTACATGGATAACGGCACATTGCCCATGGACGCAAGCCAGCTTTCTTGTCAGGCGATCAACGGTGTCTCTCTTTATTACCTGCCAATTGGCACTGATGACTATCAACTGATCAGCTTTTCTGAGCATGGTAACAAAGCATATTTGGTGAATGATAATGATGTTGAAGTTGTTGAGGCGGACAAAGCTCAGATAAAGGAAGAGCTGACCGGTGAAGTTGGTGTTGAGCTGTTGTCGCCTGGGTTTTATTTTGTGAAGTAGGTTGATGATGAATTTCGAAACCTTACGCAGCTACCTGTTATCCAAACCAGCAGCCGTTGAAACCTTCCCTTTCGATGAAGAGACATTGGTGCTGAAGGTTTGCGGCAAAATGTTTGCTTTGTTGAATATTCATGGTGATCCGTTGCGGATAAATTTGAAATGCGACCCTGATAAAGCGGAGGTTTTGCGCGAGTTGTTTCCCGCAATCATCCCCGGCTATCACATGAATAAGCGCCACTGGAATACGGTGATTCTTGACGGTTCGATTGCTGACGATGAGATCTTTTCGATGATTGATGATTCGTATGATCTGGTGGTTCAGGGGCTGCCGAAATCTAAGAGGCCTGTTTCTCCTTCCTGAAATTGTTTTCTTGAATAATTCATTGTATTTATTAACTGAATCCTGATATTGATCTGTTCGATTTTTTAATTGAGTGCATGGCTCAGCGAATAGAGATCATTATTATGTGCAATGAGAGGACACTGTTATGAACAAAAAAGTTGTTGTTTTGATGACCATGTTATTTGGTGTGGCAGGCAGTTGTTGGGCGAGTACAGCAACGACCACAGCGCAAAGTCTGGTGGACAGTTCGACGGCGGCGGTGACCGATTCGGCGACTTCTGTTGCGGATAGTGCGACCACTTCGACCACCAGTGTCGTGGATGGACTTGTTGATGCCACAACGCAAAAAGCTGCCGACGCCGCGGATAGCACGATTGACAGCGCCAACACTAAGACGAAATCCGTTTTGAACAGCTATGTTGGTACAGAAAACACTGCTGAGACGGCTGAATCAACAGCGACATCAATGGTGGATGGCTACGTGGATAGTGCATCTGATGCGGCTTCAGAGACATCGAATTCGACCATTGACAGCGCTAACGAGAAAACCAAATCTGCCCTGGGTGGTTTCTTGGGTAAATAGTTCGCCAGAATTTTATCGTTCAAGAAACAACGCCCGGACTCTCAATGCAAGAGTCCGGGCTTTTTGTTTGTGCCTTATTTTATCAATGATCCTCCTGCCGCTTACGTTTGTCGGATGTAACAGTGCGACACATCTTGCGAAAGCTTTTTTCTCGGCTACGTCGTTCAGCAATCGTCTCACTGTTCCTTTGTTGCTCGGCCTTGAGTTTGAGGTAACTGCTCAGTCTGCGCGGTTCGAGTGAGCCACTTTCCACGGCTTTGCTCACGGCACAACCGTGTTCGCCCTGGTGGCTGCAATCGTTAAACTTGCAGTTTCGAGCCAATTGCTCGATCTCCTCAAACAGGTTGGCAATGCCGTCCTCACAGTCGGCCAGTTGCAGTTCGCGCATACCCGGATTATCGATGAGAATGCCGCCCTCGGGCAGGAAATGCAGTGATCGCGCTGTGGTTGTGTGACGCCCTTTGGCATCATCTTCGCGGATGGCGGCGGTGGCCTGATCCGAGTGGCCACACAGGGTATTTATCAGAGTCGATTTGCCGACGCCAGATGAGCCGGTGAGGGCGACGGTCTGGCCGGGTCCGCACCAGGTGAGAAGTGCTTCGCAGGAGTGGTGGTCAAGGCTATTGACGGCTTCAACCAGCAGATCGTGTTTCAGGCTGCGTGCCTCAGTGATAAAGGGCGATACATCGTTCACCAGGTCTGTTTTGGTCAGTACGACAATCGGCTGCATTTCAGCATCGTAAGCCAGCGCCAGATAGCGTTCCAGGCGCGATGGGTTGAAGTCCTGATTACAGGAGGTGACGATAAACAGCGTGTCGATGTTGGCGGCAATAAGTTGTTGCTTTGCCTCTAAACCGGCGGCTTTGCGGCGAAACAAGCTGGTGCGTTGTAGCAAGCGTTGAGGTTTCAGCGTGTCGTGCTCCACAAGCAGCCAGTCACCTACTGTAGGGCGGTCAATGATGTCTAACTGCTGCCATGATCCGGGTAGGCTGAGTTGGTGTTGGCCGTGATTGGAGAACACATCAATGTGCTGGCCATGGACTGCGGCGACGCGACAGGGAAGGGTGTTTTCCCATTCATAGAGGTCGAGTTGTTGTTGAAAAAAATGACTCCATCCCAGTTGTGGGAGTGATTTTACCGGTGAGTTAGTGTCGTAAGACATGGAAACCCCTTTTGATACGTGAGTGGCGTTCTGCAGGCGCAGGAATAGTGTCTTACTGTGTCGTCTGCACAAATGAAGTGGGTTTCTGATTTTTGCTTTGAAACCCGGCGTCAACCGGGCAAAGAGGTGGAGGGTGTGGGCAGGTGAATCGCGAGCGTTAAGCCACGCGTCCTCTCTTTGCCCCAGACAAACTCACAATCTCCATGTCAATAACTCCTTTCTGTTGTTTTTCGTACGCTAACAGGTGCTCATTTGTTCGTCAAGCGTATGAAATGGGTTCTTAGTGTGGCAAAGCGTCAAACTTGGCAACGGTGTCCAGATCGTGATCCCAGTTGGCTTTGTCGGAAAGAAAAATGTGCGCTGTGGGGCGCATGGTCACATCACTGTCCAGGCAGCCGGCAGGAACCTGGATCAGCTTTTCATTGAGTTGGATGGGCAAAGCAGACCCGCAGATGGTGCAAAAACTTTTACTGTGGCGTGTTTCCGGCAGGGTGAAGGTTGTGACTTTATTTTCTCCGCTAAGCCAGGTCAGTTTGGCTGATGTAGAAAAGAGGTTGGAAGCATGGGCAGAACCAGTGTCTTTACGACAGCGCTCACAATGACAGAGAAAGAACGTTGTGAACGGGCCGGTTATTTCAAAAGTGACTTCACCGCACAGACATGATCCGGTGGTTTTGGTGTCCATTTCGACTCCTGTTTTTGTTGTCAGCCAGAGGGCTGGAGTAGTGATTGAGCAATTAGAGTAATGGCCAGATCAAGGTGGCGCTCGGGATCGAAGGACGGACCTAACACTTGAGCAAGGCCGGGTCGGGTTTGCAGGCGATCATCCCAGAGTGCGTTTGTGCAGCGGTGGCGCAGTTCTGTGCAGATCCAGGTGAAATTGGCATCACGACTGATCTGGCGGTTTTCGCCCAGGGTAGAATAATCGAGGTCGGCTTGTCGCAGCACCAGCGGGGGCTGTCCGGTGGTGTAGAGATGACAGAATGGCTCGCGGTCCTGATTGGCCGTTGCGGTGACGGTTTTAACTTTTTTGCGCATCATCAGTCCACCGGTGGCCACGGCCCGACCCAGAGCAAACTTTTTCTTCGTCGTGGTTTCAAGTTCAATGGTGCTGATGATACCGGCACCGCGCAGCAACAGGTTGATTTCACCATAGGGCAGGCTGATCTGTTGCTCCGCCTGGGTGACAACGTGCAGCGCCTCCGGGGTGAATTGCACCTGTCTGACCAGAAGGCGGCTCCGGTCGGTTTCCATTTGCTCGGAGTCGATCAGCACAGGGGTAAAACCGCCAGCCTGCAATTTGATGGCGCAATCATGCGCCTGGTCGGTTGCAGCGAAACTGGTGACAATCGCGGGGCCGCCGCCGGGTGTTGTGACACGCGGACGCGCTTCATAGGGGGTGATGCCGAGGACACAAGCAAGAGAACGAGCCAGTTCTTCGCCACTGCCTTGAACGTGATGGATGGCAACAATGTACATGGGTCGTGATTCCCTTTTATTTGGCGGGAGATGGTGAGGGTTCATGTGCTTTCAGTCTACACCGATTTCGAAAAGAATGGGAACCACTACGTGACGACTAACAGGATGTTGAAAAAGTCCCATCCGGGGCCTTTTCAATGACGCAAGTCGAAAATGCGATTTCCGTCTTGCTTACAAAATCAAGGATTTGAAAACCTGTCCTTGATTTTGGTTGCCCATCCATGGGCTCCACAGGCTGTTTTTCAACAGCCTGCTAAATTTCGATATTGATCTGTTTGTCGGCGTACAGCGCAAAAGAGGTGTCGCCTCGTTGGAACACAAAGGCCCGACGACTGCTGTCGTCGATTTCGATCACACCGGTGGCAATCGAAAGGCTTATCTCGAAGCTTTCTTGAAGTTTAATCTTGTTTGATGGGGTCTCTTTGTGACTGACGGTCAGTAATAAATTGTTATGACTGGCCATGAGACGCCCTTTCTGGCAGCGTTCAACCAAAGCGAGACACGATAAGTCGATAAGCGGGATTGTGATGCCGGTCACCATTAAGCTTAGGACCTTTAACCCCGGGCTGAGGTTGACATACAGCAGATGGTCCAGTTGTGCGGTCGCAGTGGTTGGTATCAACTGAAAGAGGGACGAATGCTCTAAAACGCGTTGAACGATCTGTGTGGCCGCTGCTGGTGTAAGTTCGAGGCCCGTGAGAAGGTCCGCCAGGTCGTTTTGAATTTTTTCCACTCCAAGCCGGCGAATCTCGCTTTCGGCACTCGGGTAGTCGAGGCGGGAAAAACTGTGATTTTTTTTCAGCGTGCTCACCAGCTTGCGCAGGGCAATAAAGCGTCGTTCCGGACGTTTTGAGGCGTTACTTTTTTTTCGCTCGTTTTCCGCGCGCTCTTCGACTGTTTGATATCTGTCGGCAAGACGTTGATACTCAATGATCGGTTCTACCCACTTAGGGGTGTGTGGCTCAATACGTTTCGCCATGACGAACTCTGGCTCAAAATGCCATCTCCCTGTTGTTAAACGAGTGCTATTCTACGTTTTATCGACAGGTTACAGGAGATTCTTTAATCTTGGATAGTTCATACTCATGGTGGGGTGGAGTAGTGATGTTCCTGAAACTGAAAAAAGCGGAGCCAGGTTCGGCTCCGCTTTTTGGGTGTGTGTCGAAAAAATTTACAATTTTAGCTTTTTATGTGTTTGCGACTGTAACAGATGAGACAGAACAGGCCGCCACACAACAGAAGAAGGGTTGAGGGCTCGGGAACAGGTGCCGGCGCGACTTCGGTGCCGAATATTTGAATTTCTCCCACTGAATAATTATAGTCGGAAGGGGTAACGCCGGTCAGTCGCAACGCCTGAGTTTCAAATGCGGCGAAATCGATCAGAGAGATATATTCCCCTTCCCAGTCTTTTGTACTCATGGTGTCCATGCCGCTGCCGACCTCACCCATTGTGCTGGCGATTGTAAAGGCATTTGTCCATGTTGAACCACTGCCAAGGTAATCAAGGGTGTAGCCATCATTGTTGTCGACTGAAATGACGACGTCAGTGATACGGAACGTCCCTCCAAGGTCAATATCAAGGTAGGGTACATTTGTGTGGCCAGGTGACCACCACACGGTGTTGGTTTTCCAGTAGCCCCATTCCGAAGGAAAGGAACTATCGGTCAGATAATTGAGATCACCATTGAAGGTCGAAGGATCTGATGCGGTAATTGTTAACGGGTTGATGAGATAAGCATTTGCTCCAGAAGTGATTGCACATAACACGAAGACAGATAAGCTCAAAACCAGTTTTTTCATTGCGCCCCTCCATAGATAAAAAAATCATATTTATAGATTTTAGCAATAAGTATGCCCGAGATGTAACTGGTTTATTTGAAAGGGATTTTGTTAGTGTGGTTAGGCGCATGTCGTTTTGTGTTAAAAAAATCGACAGGCTTGTGGACGGTTTTTAATGGCTTTTATGGCCCGATTTTCTTTGCCCCAGCAGCGTTACACACCATCGGGAAGCTTGGGTTGCATCATCTCGCGGCGATCCAGTCTCTGACCATCGACGATAAACGTGCCATCGCCAATTGCGTGCAGCGTGCGTGTTTCTTCCCGTTCTTTATCGAACCAGGCTTTGAGACCTTCGAGGACAACAATGTGTTGATCTTCCATGATTTCCGTCACGCGGCATTCGATATTAGCCAGGCACTCCTTGATCAACGGTGCTTTGACACACTCCGCTTGAACAGGTGTGAGGCCGAAGGCGGAAAATTTGTCTGTGGTGCGGCCTGAACAGGTTCCGACACCGATAACCTGATCAAGCAGGTCAACTGTGGGGATGGATAGAACGCACTCTCTGGTTTGCCTCAAAGCAGCGTAAGAATGGTTCCATGGACCGGTGGTAAGGGCGAAACTGGGGGTGAAGTCCATGACCATGGTCCACGAGATGGTCATGATGTTGTTTTTGTGGCCATCGTTGGTGGTTACCAGGATGACGGGGCCGGGTTCAAGCAGGGTAAAGGCCGTATGGATATTCATCTCTTCCATGAATCACACCTTTTCTGTTGGCGATTTCTTCGTCAGTATAGCGTGCCCGCACCGGATTGCCTATGGCTGAATCCGATGCGGGCAGAAGTGCGCATGGCCAGGCGGGAATTGGCCTGCTATAAACGAATTTCGTAGCCTGCTTTGATCAGGCGGCCCAACCCATAGTATTCCGATGTGGTGGAGCCTCCGGTAACAACCTCTTCATCGAACAGGTTGTCGACGCTGAAGGTGAGAGCACCCACCGGTAGTTGATACCGGCTGTACAGGTTGACGGTGATTTCACTTTCCAAGTCGTCTTCGCGGTCATTAAGATTGATGAGATCGACATTGAATGTGAACAGACGGCCCAGATATTTTATGCCAAAGGCGGTCTGGACCCGTGGCCCCACCTGGGTCAGGACACCGTCGCTATCGTCGGCTTTTGGGTTGGCGACAAAACCGCGCGCTGAAAAAGACAGATTTTTCCAGACACCTTGTCCCTGATGAAAGGGAGCGAAGACCAGTTTCCATTCGATGCCCTGGTTTTCGTAATCACCGGCGTTGTAATAGCTGTTCATCCCATCAGCGCGTTCGTACGAAATGATTTTGTCTTCGAACTTCATCAGGAACACTGCCACACGCAGATGGATGGCAGGGTGGTCGTATTTCATCCCGGCTTCATAGGTCCAACCCTCTTCAGGTTCCAGGTCGGGGTTGCCGACGCGGGTTGCCGTGGAATAATACTGATCATTGAAACTGGGGGCGCGAAATGCTTTACCGGCATTGGCAAACAGGTGTAAAGCCGATGTTACCTCGAAGTTGAGTCCGGCACTGGGCAGAAAACGACTGTAGTTGCGGGCACCATCGTAGCCATTAATCCATTGTTCCCGCGCTCCGGCACTGACGAGCAGGCGCTCAAAGAAAGGGCGCTTCACCTGCCAGAACAGAGCACTGTCATCACGGGCGTGGCGACCGTAGGAGTAGTCGTAATCGGCCACCCGGCGGGTGATGTCTGCACCGATGGTTTGCTTCAGGCTGAAGGCGTTAAAACGGTAATCGCCACTGAAACCGTAGTTGTAGTTGCGGCGTTTTTCCTCCGGGGCACTGGGTGATGTTTGGTTTTTGGTCAGCTCATCAAAGGAATAGAAACCTTTGACGGCAACATTGTCTGCCTCGTAGCGGATGTCGGCAAAGTGCTTTTCCTGATCTTGATCATAGAAAATCGGCTCCTTGCTCGGACTGTCATAGCGTTTAACAAAGCCGGTTTCAATGGTTGTTACCAAGTAGTCGATGGTCCAGTGCTCTGCCGGACGGTAATTGAGGCTGGCCGAGAGCTGATCGGTGGCCTGCATGTCATAGCGGTAGGGACTCTTGGCTGAAAATTTACGATAGATGGTATCGATGCCGTCAAGGCGCTGATAGCGGGCTCCGAGGTTGAGCTTTTCGCTGGTCAGACCGACGCTGTGGTTCTGATAACCGAGTTCGCCTAATTCGACGCTGGCGTAGGGGGAACATTGTTGGCCGGGTTGGCGGGTGATGATGTTGATGACACCGGTCATGGCATCGGCACCGTACAGGGTCGATGCGGCTCCACTGAGGATTTCAACCCGCTCGATCTGATCAAGGCCGATGGCGTTGAGGTCGTAACTGCCTCCGGAGGCGCTTTGAATCGGCACGCCGTTGATTAATACCAGCTCGCCATCTTCCAAACCGCGGATGCTGACTTCGCTTTTCATACCCATGCGACTGACTCCGAGCGGCGCTAACGATTTGTACGATAGCGTGCCACTGCGCTTGAGGGCATCAATGACGTTGTTCCCTCCGGATTCTTCCAACTGCTCTGCCGTCAGCACCGTGACAAAGCGGGCACTTTTCTGTTCGTTGACCGGATAACGGTCAGCAGTGACAATGATCTGACCGAGATCATACTCCTGGTCTGCTTCTTCGGCCCACACGCTGCCGGTCCCGGCCATGATGACGCACAGCAGGGCAGCCATCAGGATATTCCATTGCATTGTTTTCATGGGGTACGCTCCTCCCAAAATCTTCCTGGGGTCCGGGCGTAAAAAATCCCAGACCGAATACACATCGACCTGGGATATCCCTTTTCTATCCACAAGACATTCAATACGTCTCCCTGCCTTAGGAGCGCGCATTACCAAATTTCAGACAGGTCTTCTGACTTCCGGATCATCCTACCGGCCACGTCTTCCCACCGAATTTCGGCAGTGACATCAAGCGGCTTTCGTCCTCGGTTACAGCGGCGGGCCCGTCCCTGAATTACACAGGGTTCCCTATTAAGCTCGTGAGAGCATCTGAAATCGTTTGTTGTCGATCCATCAAACCGTAATGAGTCATGGATCGAATTTTGTGATTGTGTCTATCAGGCACGCCTATGGATGTCAATAGTTTCTGTGCGGTAATATCAATAGCCCTGAATTGTTCGGCTTGCTGAGGAGAATATTTTTTATCCAAAAAACAAAAATGATCCACAACTGTGTATAATCTTTAATCGTTGGCAATTTACGTAACGATGTTTTTAGTGATCAATTTGAGGAAGTTTCCAGATGATAAACGCCTTTCATATCCTGTTTTGTCGCTGTCTCGCGGTCATTTTTCTCTGCATGCTGGCAAGCTGTGCCGCACCACCTCCGACCACAATGGCACCCAGGCCGGTGGTAACGCCCTGGACCACGGTTGACGTGTTCTATGGCACTAATCGAAAAGCTACCGGTGAGGTGGGTCCCAACCACGTTTTTGGCACCCAATTGGGTGATCTGCGTTATGGGGTGTGCCAAGTGACGATCCCGGCAACCCATGCGCCGGGCGAAATTGAGCGACCTGAATGGTATAAGTTTGAGTTTAGCGAAGATCCGGTCAAGCATGTGACGATTCGTACCTTGCGTCATTTGAGCCGTGATGAATTCGCCACAGTGTTTAGCGTGGCGCGCCAGGAGATGAACACGGAAGATATCCTGATTTTCATTCATGGTTTCAGCAATACGTTTGATGAGTCGGTACGACGAACCGGGCAACTTTGTTACGATCTTGGCTTCCCCGGCATTGCCATGACCTATAGCTGGCCCTCACAGGGGGCTTTTTCGGTGGCCAATTATTACCGCGATGAAGACTATGTCCGCCAATCGATTCCTTATCTGAAACAGTTTCTTCTTGATGTTGTTCGCAATGCGGACGGTGCTCGCATCAATATTATTGCCCACAGCATGGGCAATCGCCTGATGACCAGGACCATTGCCGAGATTGAAAAGGAAGCGCCTCAGGCGGTGTTTAATCAGATTATTCTGGCAGCGCCCGATGTCGATGCTAAGGTGTTCAAGGAGAATATCTTTCCGCGGATGGCGGGAAAAGCCCGGCACTTTACGTTGTATGCTTCTTCTGAAGACAAGGCCCTGATGGCGTCACGTGTGTTGCATGATCAGTCACGTCTCGGCGAATCTGGCGAATTCCTGACCATTGTGCCAGGGCTGGATACCATCGATTCAACCGGGGTCGACCCGAGTACACTGGGGCATTCCTACTACTCTTCAACGCGGACGCTGCTTAACGATATTCATGACCTGGTGATCGAAAGTGTTCCACCGGAGAAACGTTATCTGCGCCATGTTCCGGGACGGCCTGCTGCTTACTGGCAGATGGTGTTTGACAGCGATGAGTGATATCAGACTGTGTGCTGGTTTTGTTGAGCGTTGCCACCTGTGGCAACGCTTTTTTTTTGCCGATTTGCTTTCGCTTAAAATAATTTCACAAGACAAAAATATAAAGAACCAAATATTTAAATTGTTTGTTTTTTCTTGTTTTGCTGTAGGCATTCATGCCTGCAGCGATCGATGCAATACCTGGATGCAACAGAAATGATGAGCTTCCAGAACGCAGCAGGGTCGAGGGCAAGTTTCTTCGTAAGGCTGTAATATTCTGTTCGTATAAACCACTAAGCACAAGCTGGATATCCCGTATATGCAGGGTTCAAAGCCTGTTTGAGCATTCCTGATTGGCTGGTGTCTTTATCGACCTGTTTCACATCAGATATTGACATGTCTTGCGCGGCAATTATAAGATGTGGCTATTGTATTAATGAATTGTAAATTTTATCTAAAAAGGATTTGACGGTATTACCCGTTGAAGAGTTACGATGACTGAGAAGCAAATGAATATTGAACGTGGTCGTCAGGAAATTCAGCGAAGAAAGAAACTCCTTGTTGCCTCTATTTTTCTTCTGATTCCTTATTGTATTTTGATTGTCGTACCGGTTGGTCATTTTTTAAATGGTTGGCTGTCGTTTTTTTATGCGGGATTATTTCTGTTTTGTCTCTATCGGCTTAATAAGAACTTCAGGAAATTACCTTGTCCCAATTGCGGTAACGCTATTCTGACGCCGATGCTGAAACCGGCCGTGGGTGAGAGTCAGTGTGTTCATTGTGGTTTAGATCTCAAACCGGCAGCTCAGGCGAAGCGTGGATTGTCGTTTTCACCGATCATTTACAAGCCGGGGGATGGCAAATAATTTGACTTGAACCGCATCCTGCAGGACTGGATGTTGGGCTCCTTGTGATAATTTTCTTGAAAAACACCGGCGATTGTTTTCTACTCCCTGCAGTGTTTTATCTCAAAAAACGGCTTGTGACTTAAGGAAGACGGTGCAAATCCGTCGCGGACCCGCCACTGTGAGGAAAGCTTACCTTTCCAAGTCAGATACTTATGTCACCGGCTATAACTGGCTGCACCTCGCGGATACGGGTTCTCAGACAGGGAATAGCACCACATGTTGGGCTGATTATGCCGTTTTGTGATGAACGGCTGCGTCAGTCGTATGCGTGTGTTTGTGACACATCTTTCCTCGCATCTGACGCCACATCGACCGGAGTTGTTGCAGCTTTCTCAATTTTGTGGATCGGAGCATTGTGAGGGGCAGCATGAGCTATGACATAGGAACAAAAATAAGAGAACTTCGGAAAAACAGGGGCATTACGTTACAGTATGTTGCCAATCAGACCGGTTTTTCTGCCGCTTTGATTTCTCAGATAGAAAACAACAATATCACTCCTCCTATTGCCACTTTGGCGCGCCTGTCAGAGTTTTTTGATGTCAAAATAGGGTATTTCTTTGAAGATGAAGCCCTCGCTCGTTATGAGGTGGTAAGGGCCGATAAAGGCTATACCACCAACAATCCCCATTTTATTTACAAGTCTCTGGTCGGCGACAAATTAAACAAACACCTGAAGGCTTTTTCCATCACACTTTCTCCAGAAGATTACCATTACCGCTTGCCGGATAACGGACGGGATAAATTTCTGTTTGTCAAAACCGCCAGTGTGACGGTTGAAGTTGTTGGAGAGAGTATTGAGCTGACCGGCGGTGATTCGATCTATCTGGACGCGACAGCAACCTGTCAGGTGTGGACCGCTGAAAAGTCGGCGCAGTTTGTTGTGGTGCTCTGCCTGTAATTGTCCTTTTGTTTTTTTCGTCAGCTTGTCGATAGCCCTTTGATGTTCTATGCTTTTATAAGAATATCACTGTTAAAACGGTCGGTTTATTTGCAGACAGGTGGCTGACGATGATCAAAGTCTTGCAAGGGAAATGGTGGATACTTGTGGTGTGTTTATGGGCTGTCGTTAGCTTGTCCGGATGCACTAAATTATTGCCACGCTCCGAGGAAGTAACTTTATCCAAATGGGACAGTTTTCGTCAGATTAAAACCGCTTACGACCAGATCGAGCCGGGCCGCAATGTTGAGGATCTGACGAAATTGGGGTTTGATCTGGAAAAGACGGCAAATATGCAGCGTCTCAATTATACGGAGCTTGTTTTGCTCTTTCAGACATCGCCTCAGGCTGGTCTTGCTCCGCAGCTGCAAAGTTGTCTGGAACAGCCTGACGAGTGCCAGGCATATGTGTATGAGCTGAAACGCCTGCGCTCCAAACGGGTCGGTAATTTCTGGGCCGATTTTTTCAACTTTTACCGCAAATCCGATATCCGTGGCTGGCAGTTTAAAATGTTGCTGGTTCTCAGTCGCGACAAGGTCGTTTACAAGCTGTGGAGCGGAACTCCGGCCATCAAAAAGGTTCATGAAGAGCGCAATCCTCTTGGCCCGTTACAGAGTTCGGGTAGCCGCTTGTTGCGTGTTGCCTACGAGTGACCATGTGTCCAGCGTGGTCCACGCTTTTACGCTCCGTGATCAACATGTCTCTCTATCTGACATATTTCAGAATCACCCCTTTGAACGGTTCGTCCAGATAATCGATGTCCTCCGGTTTGTGCTGACTGTGCTCATAGCCCAGGCTGGCCATTTTTTTGCTGAAACGGGCGTGATGACCACGCCCTGGATCGACCAAAATAATGGTGCAGTGGGGGCTGGCGTGCTGGTTGATAAATTCGGATAACAGCTCGACATGCTCGTGCTCGTAGAGAATGTCGCTGCCGATAATCAAATCGAATAAGCCGAGATTGCTCTGATCATCATTCCAACCTGTACGAACAAACGGGATTGCTTTGTTTTCGTTGAGCCGGGTATTTTCTTCTAAGAACCCCGCGACTTCCGGGTGATAGTCGGTGGCGGTAATATCCGCATGACGGTGATTGAGAACCAGGCTCGATAGACCGATCCCGCAGCCCACTTCAAGAATACGCTGTTTTTTCAGCGGATAGGTAAACATGTAGTGGGCAAGGACATTGCCCGAAGGCCACACCTGACCGAAGATCGGCCAAACAGCGGAAGAGATACCCAGTTGTTCGGCTTTGCCCTGATCGTCATTGAATTGCTGGCGATCACGTAGGATGCGGACATGGATGTCCACATCACCAAACTCAATGGTTTGGTACTTGACCCGAAACATGGCCATGAAATACTCACAGTGTAATTTGTACGCAACGCATCAACGGGATGCGAATTCGCTACGTAAAAACAGCCCTGGCAAAGGGGCAGCCGGGCCTGGATGTGGAGCGCGTCGAATAGATGGTGACGCGATGGAGGTGCAGGATGGATGTGTATGGCAGGTTGAATCGACACTGTCACTAATCATATACTCATCTATTCCGACACTATAAGCTGTTTGATGGTGAAAAGATATCACCGAATTTATAGCAGGCTGTTTAAAAACGGCCTGTGGAACCCCAAGCCGGAGAGAGGGGAGTCTAAATTCATGAACACCATAGAACATGCGATTGAGATTGCCGCACGTGCCCATGCCGGGGCAACGGATAAAGGTGGCGCCCCTTACCTGTTTCACCCTTTACGGGTGATGTTTGCGGTCTCAGGTGAGGCAGCACAGATTGTGGCGGTTTTGCACGATGTGGTTGAAGACTCGTCCGTGACCCTTGAGGACTTGTGTAGAAAGGGGTTTTCACCCGAGGTTGTTACGGCTGTGGATGTATTGACTCGACGCTGTGGCGAAAGCCGTCTCCAGGCGGCTCGCCGAGCGACAAAGAACCCACTTGCCCGCCAGGTCAAGCTGGCGGATGTCATCGATAATATGGACATGAGTCGGATTGCCCAGCCTACAGCGCAGGATTTTTCACGACTTGAGGAATACGCACGAGTCAGAGAATTGCTTTGCTCTGATGATATTCTCTGACACAATGGCGCTTTAGCCGTTTATGACAGAACGAGCCACCAGCCTTACCCGCCCCAGAATGGTTTCAGCATGGCGCGCATCGAACACAATATTCTCAAGATCTACCTTATCAAAACCGCACGTTGGTTGATGCTGACGACGCCGTTTTTGCCGTTGTTTATGGCCGAGAACGGCATTGATAAGAGTGGTTACGGTTTACTGGCATCAATCCAGGCTCTGTCCATTGTCTTTTTCGAGGTGCCATCGGGCTATCTGGCCGACGCCATCGGTCGCAAGAAAACACTGGTGCTCGGTTCGATTCTTGGCGCATTGGGGTATGTGATCTATTCCGTGTCGTTTTCGTTCAGTGGGTTTTTAGTGGCTATGGTGGTGCTGGGGATTGGTCAGAGTCTTATTTCCGGATCGGATTCCGCCATGCTTTACGAAACCCTGGTGGATATGAACAGAACCGGCGAATATTCCCGCTATGAAGGACGGGTGATTGCCCTGGGCAGCCTGATGGAGACCATTGGCGCACCACTTGGCGGATTGCTGGCGGTGGCCAGTCTGCGCTATCCATTCGTTGCTCAGTCGGTGGTGGCGCTGATTGCGCTCCCCGCGGCATTGACCCTGGTGGTTCCGGAGCAGGAAGCGCGTATTCGCGGTACCTCGATAAATCTATTGCCCGCGTTGAAACGATCACTGTTGCTTGACCGGACCCTGTTGTTGTTGGTGATCTATGCCGCGCTGGTCGGGGGTGGCACCTACACCATGGCCAAGGCGATCCCGTACTGGTTCAACGATTCGTTTGCCTCCTCAGCCATGCAATTGGGGATTTTCTGGAGTGTGCTTAACCTGAGCGCGGCGTTTTTCTCCCATCATGCTTACAAGATCGAGCAGCGTCTAAATCCGCCCCTTTTTATGACAATCATTGGCAGCGTGGTGTCAGCGAGTTTTATTGCCCTCGGGGTGTTGCCTGCCTATCCGGCGATGGCGGTACTGGTGTTGTTTTACTGCACCCGGGGATTGGCCACGCCGATTCTGAAAAACTACATCAACGAACAGACCGACTCACAGGTGCGCGCTACGGTGCTGTCGGTGCGGATGTTTCTGGTCTATGTGCTGTTTGCGGCCTTGTTTCCGGTGATGGGTTGGGTCGGTGACGCCTCAGGATGGAGCACGGCGCTGGTTCTGGCCGGAATCTGTTTTGCCGTGATTTACGGCAGTGCCTTGTTCGCATTCACAGTGACAAAAAAGTCTGCGTGAGACGAACATCCATCACACTCGCGTGTGATGGATGGATTAGTGGTTCTGGTAACGAACCGGCATCACCAGCACTGCTGCAATCGGTGGTGGGGGAAATGGTGCTGCACGTCTGACTGTTTTGACGGCATTTTTATCCAGGATGCTGTGACCACAACTTTCGACCACCTCAATGTCCCGAACGCTGCCATCCGAGCAGATCTTAAAGCGCACTTTGACCTGACCGCCGAGCCCTTTGCGTTGTGCCTGTCGTGGATAGCGCAAGGCCCGCTGAATCTGTTTGCTGATATAGGCGAAATGGGCGGCCAGATAGTTGTTTAATGCCTCTGCGCGTTGCGTTTTATCATGACTTTCTCCGCCTGAACCGGGCGTGCCTTGTTGTGGTGACAGGGGCGCTGTTTCAACACGGTGCAAAGTGTCTGTGTTCATGGCGCTTTGTTCAAGGTGATGGTCAACGGGATCGGACTGTCGCTGGTCCAGATTGTTTTCATTTTGCGGTTCCGGTTGCGGCTCTGGTTGCGGTTCCGGTTGCGGCTCTGGTTGCGGTTCCGGTTGCGGCTCTGGTTGCGGCTCCGGTTGTGGTTCCGGTTGTGGTTCCGGTTGTGGTTCCGGTTGTGGTTCCGGTTGTGGTTCCGGTTGTGGTTCCGGTTGTGGTTCCGGTTGCAGCTTCGGTTGTCTCTTTGTCTCAGGAGGTGTTGGCGAGGGCGTCGCAGCATAACCCGCGGAATTTTTCGGCTGTGTGGTGACAGCACGGCTGAAACCAACCCCTTCCAGGCTGATCAGCAGTTCTTGGGCTGGGGCTGGTTGTAGCTGGGATAACCCCACCACAGCAGCCCCGAGGCTCAGATGGATGGCAGTGGAGAGGATTAAAGTCTGAATCTCCCGGCGCATGGTTCTCCTCAATGGTTTTCGGTCAGCACGCTGAGCTGATGAAAGCCTTGCTCTTTGATGGCGGCCATCACCTCAACAAAGCGTTGCAAATTGATGTCACGATCCGCATGAAGCAACACTGCCGTGTCACGGTTGATGCCGTTTAAGTGCTCGGCAATCTGCGACAGGACGACGGGCTGTTTGTCAATCGACAACTGTCCGTCCTTTTTAATCACGATCGACAGTGTTTTTTCGACACTGGGTTGCGTTGCTGTCGCCTGAGGCAGTTTGACCTGTAATGCACCGGTGGTGATAAAGGTCGATGTCGTCAGAACAATGGTCAGCAACACCAGCAGAATATCGATGAACGGAATGACGTTGATGGCGTCAAATTCCTTCTCGTTCATGGTGAATCTCCCATTCAAGCAGCATCTCTTTAGCGCGACGGATCAGTACGTTATAAAACGCCACTGTCGGGATGGCGATCACCAGGCCTATGGCTGTCACTTTGAGCGCCAGGGCCAGGCCGGTCATGATGGCGTGGGTATCGACAGCGCCCTGTTGGCCCATGGTGTAAAAGGTCAGCATGATACCCAGTACTGTGCCCAGCAAACCGATAAACGGGGCATTGCTGCCGATGGTGGCGATGATGTGCAGTCGCCTGGTCAGGGCTAATTCCAGCGCCTTCTTGCTGGTGTAGTCAGTGAGGGTGAGCTGGCGGTAAAACAGTGCGCGCTCAAGGATGACCGACAGAGCAATGATGCTCATGGTCACCAGCACCCCGATCACGCCCAGGTCGATGGTTTGTTTGAGCCAATCCATGGTGGAACCTTTCTTTAGAACATGTCGGACGGGATATGGAGATATTGGATACTCTCCACTCCCATCCGACAGGTGTGTTATTGCAGATTGATCACTTCGATATTGGTGACAGCCTGAACATCCCGATCATCGGTATGATCGGGACCGACGATGATGCGCATTTTTCCGCCCGTGTCAAAAGCGGCATTGTCCTTGATGTCGGCGAGGATGATGTTGCGACCCGCCTCGGACAAGTACAGCTCGCCCATGGAGAAGGTGGCGCGATAGCCGTCCGGTGCCCAGGCGATCACCACCTGGTCGATCGTCGGTGTGATACCGGCTGCTGTCAGCACATTGCTCAGCGAGGTGCCACGAAAGCTGTGCAGACCGTGATAGCCGCGACCAACGCCGACAATCTTTTTGTTGATATCGATGGTGGGATAGCCGGACAGATCGTTAAGCGTCAGGGGGCGTGACAGATCGCCGCTGATTTCGATCCGCTCCGAACGCAGTGCCGCCTGACGGTCTACGGCAATGTTCGGTCGCACATCCATCACCTCAATCGTGACAATCCCTTCGAGCAGACGATCCGTGTAAAAGTCACCCGTCACCAGCAATTTCGGCAACGGGACGTCGCGGCCAAGTTGTTCCATGGCAAACCGGTAATCCTCAGGATCATGGCATTTCTGACAATTGCGCTTGACCGGATAGATGGGCGCAACCTGATAAGCCAGGGTAACCTCTGCCGGGTTGCTGTAGTAGATCTCGCCCCACGACAGCACGGCTTTTTTCCCCTGCTTGTCAGTGAGCACGATGGTGGCGTCGACAAGCTTTTTGAACGTCGAGTCTTTCTGCTCCAGTCCGGCCATGTTGAGCAGAGTCTGCAGGGGAACGGCACGGTAATTAAACACGCCGTGGAAACTGCCGTCGCTGGTGACTTCATTCATTTTAATTTCCGTGGATTCCATGCGCTGCAGATCACTCAAGCTCAGTTGCAGTGGATGGTTAACACAGCCGGTGATGGTGAGCATCGGCTCGGGCTGGACTTTGGGCCGGGTGGGAGCCGGAGCCGGTGCTGGCGAGACAGGTTCAGCAGCCACAGGTGTGGGCGATGTGTGCGGATTGATAAACACATACAGCAACAGAGCAGCCAGCAGGCCCAGGGTGGTGAATAGCGTTTTATTCATGATTGTCCTCCATAACGATGGTGACGGATTGTGACAAAATAGATGGCCATCAACAGGCTCATCAACGCATTGCCGAGCAGGATCAGCGGCAGGCCGGGATCTTTTTTAATGGCGATCTTAAGTGTGGGTGGTTGCCCGGGGCGCGGCTTTTTTGCCAGCAACAGGTGGTAACTGGCGCCATTGTCGTAGACCGGGTGCAGCACCCGCAGCGTTGTTTCATGCTGCTGGCCGTTACGGGTGAAACGCAGTTGAGCTTGGCTTTGTCGCAGTACACCATTTAACGGGCCGTCGCCGTAGAGGGTGTTGCTCTGCGAAAGCACTTCAATGGCGGTGTTGTCGAGATGCAGTTGCTGACCGGTGCTGATGGGCAGATTCTCTTTTAATCCGGAAAATTCAGTCAAGGCATGACCGGAAAGAATCAGCAGAAAACACAGATGCATCAACGTCGGGCTGAGCAACACCAGATTGGTGCGCCAGCTATTGGCCCGGCGTCGTTGCCACAGTTGCTGCAGGCGTTGGACAGAGCAGGCAAAAGTGTTGGCACCGAGCAGCGCGAGCACCAGCATCAGGGTGATTAGCCACCAGCACTGGGTGTCGAAATTGTCGTGAATCCATTGCGGGAACAACGTCATGTTCAGTTGTCGGTAACGACCGTCAAACATGGCATAAAGTCCGCCGATAAACAGGTTGAGACATAACAGATTGAGTGTCCAGAAACACAGCTTGGTGCTGGCAAGCCGTTGCCACAGCATGGTGATCATAGGGCCTCCTGCGAGGATGAGATAGCCGATATGGTTTGGTCTGGAGCCGTTTGAGCATGATTCATCACGGTTTGCTGTTTCGCCAGAGTGCGTCCGGGGCGCGGGATTAGCGGCAGGGCGTAAAACAGCACCAACGCGATCAGCGTACCGGCCAGGGCAAAACGCGCTTTATTGCGCAGGCCAAATCTTTTCAGGTAAGCCGTATGCAGATAGCTGCAGTAGAAACACCACAACGCTGCCGAATGCATGTGGCGGGTGCCCCAGCGGAACAAGCCGCCCCAGCCGAGATAGGTCCAGGCGCAACCGGCCAATTGAGCGAGACTGAAACAAACGAAACCCCACACGGCATAGGCGTGAAATGGGGCTTGGGGGTGCCGTTGAAGCAGAAATTGCACCGCCAGCCAACCGCTCATGATGAAGCAGGCGTGGGCCAGACTCTCAAAAATAAAGAACAGATAGGCGCTCCAGGTTGGGGTAAACGGCGTCGGGTTGTGACAGGTGGGGGGGATGATAATCACCAGCGCGATCACAACCACCAGCGGCCAGAGTGCTGATAAGATGTGGTGGTCTTGACGCTTATTGCGTTGCCAGGCGACGACGATGAGGGCGGCCAGACACCAGGGCAGAAAGAAACCGGCATGAAACGCCCCTTCCAGGGTGAAGAAACCGTAACGCCAACAACGGATAGTCTGACTGGTGGTGTGAACCAGCAGCCCAAACGTCACTGTCCAGCCCGCCCAACGGTACTGTTTGAACACATAAAAAAGCAGGGCCAGCAAATACACGACCGCCGCTCCCTGAAACAACAGGGTGAAAACAGGTTTAAGAACCATGATTCCTCACAAAACAAGCCCCGGCGACAGTGGTGAGTCGTCGCCGGGGAATGGATCAGACTAGAATTTTGCGTGCATACCGACCAGGAAGTTACGGCCGGGCATCAGGTTACCGACATTGATGTAATCTTTGTCGGTCAGGTTGTCGACCTGCAAAAACAGGGAACTGTCGATACCGGCAAACGCAGGCAGCTGTTGTTCCAGCCGCAGGTTGAGCAGGAAATAATCCGGTGCCTTCGTCCAAATCTCCGGAGATTTTCTGCTCTCCTGATAGATGTAAAACTGGCGCTGGGTGTAGGACGCCTGGGTGGATACCAGCAGACCGAACGGGAAGTTGTAGCGCAAATCGAGGTTGGCGCGGTGGCGTGGTCGTCCTTCGAGCTCACGGTTGTTCTGTTTATCTTCGGTACGCATGTACGTGTAGTTGAACACCGCCTCAAATCGCTCAGTCAGGTTGGCATTCAGCGTGGCTTCAACACCATGGATGCGTGCTTCTGCCACATTGCTGTAGTGAACGGTGTTGAGTTTTTTGTCGCCGGTTTTCTGGATTAGATCCTCAACGTCGTTATAGAAATAGGCCACGGAACCGTTGATGCGGTTAGTAAACTCGTGAGTGATGCCGATTTCGTAAGCTATGGTCTTTTGCGGCTTGAGGTCAGGGTTACCGCCGGACATGGTGCTGTAGAGTTCTTTCAAATGGGGAAAACGGGTCTTTTTGCCAACCGATGCATGGATTGAGGTTGCGTCGCTGAGGGTAAATACCATGCCCAATTGCGGGTTGAACACCGCGTCAGAGTCGGGAACCGGCTGATCATCCGCTTTTCGCGGGTCGTAGTAATCCCAGCTGGTGCCGAGCACCAGTGACAACCAGTCATTGACGGTGATTTCATCTTCCAGCGACAGGCTGTAGGTATCGCTCTCAAAGTCACCGGCATCCTGCCAACTGTCTCCCGGAGCGAGAACCTCTTGCTGTTTACTGTTATCGCGGGTGAAATTGGCACCCATTTTTACGAAGCTGTACGACCCAAGATCCCAGAACGCCTGGACTTCGCCGCCGACGGTGTAGTTGTCGTAAGCGGACTTGTAGAACCAGTCGCTGGACGCGTAGTCGGTGTCTTTAAGGGTGTCTTCGTGATCGACATAAAAAGTGCGTGCCTTGATGCGCAATTGCTCGTTAAAGCGGTGTTCACCGACCAGACTGACCATCCATTGCTGCCAGTTGTCGAAATACCAGTCGCTGTCGGGAATCCCTTTTTCATCGTTGATATAGTTCATGGTCAGGTAGACCTGGGTCGCATCCGTCGGGGTGTAGCCGAGTTTGGCGTTGACGCTCTGTTTGATGTAGCCGCTGTCGTCACGCTTGCCGCCGTCTTCACCCAGGGAGCTGTCGATGCCGAACTTGCCGTGTTCGTCAAAATCATCCGACAGACGAAAACCATCGCTTTCGCGGAAGCTGTAGTTCATCCAGTAGTTGAATTTATCGGTGCTGCCGCCATGGCTGATGGAATAGTTCTGGGTGCCGTAATCACCAAATGAGGTGGTGATGTCGGTCTGGGGTGTGGCGGTTCCGCGTTTGGTGATGATATTGATAACGCCGCCCATGGTGTTTGCGCCGTAAAGCACGGATGACGCCCCTTTGGTGACGGTGATTTTAGCAATGGAGTCAACCGGAATCTGTGACAGGTCCAGAGAACGGAAATATTGTTCATACACTGGAACACCGTCGACAAGCACTTTCAGATCGCTCTGCTCAAAGCCGCGCACGCTGACATAGGATTGCCCTTTGCCGCCGGTCTGGACATCGACACCCGGCATAAATTGCAACGCTTCAGCAACGTTTTCTGCGCCGCGATCCCGTAGATCCTGTGTGGATACTTCGGTTACCGTAGTGGCCAGGTTGACGGATTGTTGTTCCGCCGTGACAATGACTTCTCCCAACGTAAATACCGCTTCGTCATTAACGCTTGTCGCCGACCAAGCGGTTGTCGACATAAACAACAGCACAGCAATGCCGCCGATTTTTAATCTTGATGCAAACATTCTAAACCTCACTCCTGATAGAAGCCCACAGTGACGAAACCTAGGGCAGGGGGATTGCAATAGCGTCCTTCGGGCGCGAATCGACAGGACGGATTGCAAAAAACAAAGCGCTATATACTCGAGAACATAACGGAATAAGGCTGGTTATATAGCAGCGTATATAACGGTGTGCAAGAAAAATTACTAATAAAAACAGTATCTTACCGTATACATCACAAGCAAACCATATGTGGTATGTATACGGGTCGTAAATGGGATGCGTGTTTCGATTTTGAGTTTTTTTTCAGTGGAGAAAGTGAGAAAAGCTGAGTGAGAATATTTTCACAACAGAACCTTCTGCGTTATTTCACCATGATGAAGAGAAAACTCGACAGATTCTTGATTCTGCAAGGTTGAGGTGTACTGTTATAGGTGTGCCACGGATCTTTGGTTTATCGAAAGGATACCGTCATGACGACATCACATCCCAAACAAGGACAAATCATCTACTTTTCTCACGGGGGGGGCCCGTTGCCATTATTGGGTGGTACCGCGCATCAGTTGATGGTCGAGTTTATGAAAAAACTGCCCTCCCGTCTGCATCGTCCTGAAGCTATTCTGGTGATTAGCGCCCATTGGGAGGAGACACAAGCCACAGTGCTGGGGGCGAAAAATCCGCCGCTGTTCTATGATTATTACGGGTTTCCCGCCGAAGCCTACACCATCGAATACCCGGCGCCCGGTAATCCGTCACTGGCCGAAAAGGTGACAGTGTTGTTGGAACAGGCCGGAATTTCAGCCGCGATTGATTGCGAACGTGGTTTTGATCATGGCGTGTTTATTCCTTTGAAGCTGATGTATCCCGAGGCAGATATCCCGGCACAGCAGTTATCGTTAGTGAAAGGTCTCGATCCGTCCGGGCATCTGGCTTTAGGCCGCGCTTTACGTGCGTTGAAACAGGAAAATATCCTGGTGATCGGATCCGGATTTTCCTTCCACAATCTGCAGGCATTCGATTGGCAGGGAGCGGGTGCTCCTGATCCTCATAATGATGCGTTTCAGGATTGGCTCATCGATACATGCACCGGCGACTATTCACAACCGGATCGGGAGCAACGCATGGTGGAATGGCAGTTAGCACCGGGAGCACGGTACTGCCATCCACGTGAAGAGCATCTGATGCCGCTCCATACCTGCTTGGCCATGGCAGCAGGACCGGCAACGAAAATATTTGATGATTATATTCTCGGCAAACGCTCGGTTGCTTTTCAGTGGTGATGGATAAGGATGTTTCAGTTTAGTGGTATAACGATGCCAGTCTTTAGGGGGATATAACCGGAAAGCGAGGTGCTTTATGACCATTGATCGCATGTTGATCCGGGTTGCCGGATTTATGGTGTTCTTCAGTGTGTTGCTTGCCGTTTTTCACAATTTGCACTGGCTGTGGTTTACCGGGTTTGTCGGGGCCAACCTGGTCCAGGCATCATTTACCGGGTTTTGCCCTCTGGTCAAAATTCTCAAAAAAATCGGAATGAAGTCAGGGGCTGCTTTTGAGTAACCCTTAAAGGCACTCGACAGCAATCTTGATGTAAAGTGGCATGGTCATACGTGCCACTTTTTATTTGTGCTCAGGTTGGTTGTTCACCGATAATACTGGCCGTTTCGACAATAATTTCAACGCTGTCAAGAAGGACACTTATGCGAATTCTTGTTTTAGTCTGTGCTTTGATGGTGTTGTCCAGCTGTGTCAAGACGGCTCAACGCGTGCATGTGCCCCTTAATTCCATGCCGTATGCGATTGATACCGCCACGATTGTCGTGTATTACCCGGCGACGGTCAAACAGGGGCCTTTACAACGTTTTGAACTGATGGTTGATGGTGCAAATGTTGGCGATGTTATTGCCGAACAGCCACTGCGTTTCTCTTTAAAACCGGGCAACCATGTGCTTCAAGCAAAGATTCCCGGCGTCTTGAGTAAGCAATACAGGCTTGATCTGCAAGGAGGGCTGGTCTATTTCTTCAAGCTGAGGCGGAAATACGGCACCTTTGTCGATCAGGTGCACCTTGATGCAACGCCACTTATTGAGGGCTATTCCATCATCAGTCATCGACCTGAATTCCACTGATCTCTGGAGAAGTAAAGCAGACATGCCGAATTTTTTTGATCAATTACCGAAAGCTGTTGTCGAGGAACATTTCAGCGACATGCTCAAAACCGACAGTGTTCGTATTGAGCGCATTGTTTCCAAAGGCCACAGCTCGCCGCAACAGGGCTGGTATGACCAGGAAGACCATGAATGGGTGATGGTTCTCGAAGGATGTGGGACGCTGCTGTTTGAAGATGGTCGTGAAGTGGTGTTGCACCGGGGAGACTATATCCATATTCCTGCCCATGTGAGGCATAAAGTCACCCGCACGGACCCGGATCAGCTAACTGTCTGGCTGGCGGTTTTTTTTCGCGATACGGCGTGATGGTTTTTAATGTCACTGCCCCGCGATGTTGTCTCTTCAGGAACCACTGCCTTCAATAATTGCGACACTGACGGTTCTCCCGGCAACCAGTTTGACCGCTTGGGGAACACTGCTGAGATGAATGAGAACCGGAATGCGTTGCGCCAACCATACCTAGGAGAAGGTCGGGTTGATATCCACCAGTAAGCTGTTCTGGCGACGTTCCCGATCATTGATGCCGTAGGTAATGCTTTCGACATGGTCGTCGGAGAAAGAACTACCCATCGGTGAGATGACGGCTGAATCGCCGATGTGGATCCGCTCCAACTTGATCTCCTCAAAATAACCCGCCACATAGAACGAATCGGTATTGATCAGAGCCTGAACAACACGGGAACGTGTTGATTAGGTTTTGATGGATTGAGGCAAGGCTTGATCCCGAAGTTGAACCACGTGTCTTTCCTCTACGCAGAGCGCATGGCTGTTGCGGCGTTTGCTCTGATGATCGGCAACGTGCGCAAAAAATCGCTGGCTGCCAGTGATAAATCGGGCGGAAGTACTGCCCGGCGATCCATCTGGCGCTGTGAAAACAGTCGCATCAGTTCCCGTTGTCTGGTGGTTACCAGATTTTCCAGATCGCACTCAGGGGGGTAAGCCTGTCCACTCTCGGGAAGATTGCCACCCGATAACACGTGGCAATCATAATGGAAATTGCTGTGAATAGAGCGAATTTTCTGATGAAGAGCACTGGGTCGTTCAAGGTGACAAACAGGCAGCAGAAGATCGCCGCCAACATGGCGATTACTGCACCGTCCTGCCACGCTGGTTGAAATCACCACGGTGGCCGCCGATAGACAGGCCGTCCCGTAATCACGGTGCTGGTGGTGGGTACGGTCGGGTAACCGTGCTGAATGTTGCCACTTGAAACGCATCTGTTGTTCGTTGCCGCTGATGGCTTTATGGAGAGACGTACAGTCATTCCAGCTCTTGATCAACAGGCGCAGATGCTGGCAGAGGTTGACGGTGAGAAGATCGCACCAGTTATGACCGCCATGTTTTTGCTCAATCGTCGCAACAGTCGGACAATGTCCGCGAGATTGCTGAGTTTTGAGGTGTCGTAAGACAGGTGGAGAGAGAACGAAGCTGTTGTTCAATGAAGGACAGGGCGCGTTGTTCCGACCAGTAGGTTGTTCCCGGCAGTATGAAACCGACATGACCGCCGTGGCTCGGGGTTTCCAGCGTCAGGTGATGGTTGGCCGAAACCAGTGCATGGGGATAGCAATCGTCGAGCAGGAACGGGTCGTCTAAGGCGTTGACGATCAGAGTCGGTACCCTGATGTGAGTTAGATGGCGGTTGCAACTACAGCGGTGCCAGTAGTCTTCAGCATCGGTGAAGCCGTGAAGTGGAGCGGTGTAACGATCATCAAACTGCTTGAAGGTTTTGATCTGATGGTAATTGTCGATGATGATGTCATTCGGGAACTGACTGCTTTTTGACTGAAGTTTTTTATGCAGCTTGATCAGGAAGCGTTTCATGTAGATGGTGCAGGCCGGATGCTCGAGTGCGCGACTGCTGTGACTCAGTTCGCAGGGCACGGAAAAGCCTATGATGCCGCGGATCAGGTGATGGATGTTTTCGGCCTGCTGCCCGGCATAAAGCAGAGCCAGATTGCCGCCCATGGAAAAACCGATGACAAAGATATGGGCATAGTGTTGTGTGCCTGCCGCGTGTTGAATGACGGTGTTGAGGTCGTAAGTGGCACCGTTATGGTACATGATCTTCTGGCGGTTGGGTTCTGCGCTACAGCCACGATAGTTCCACGCCAGGGCATCCAACCCCTGGTCATTGACCGCTTTGACCATCCCTTTGATGTAGTCCCGGGTTGAATTACCTTCCAGACCATGACAGAGAATGACCAGCGTTTTACCGCCGACACAAGCCCAGTCGAGATCGAGAAAGTCATCGTCAGCAGTGGTGATCCGTTCGCGCTGATAGGCGGGCATGCCGAGTTTACGAAACAGCGTCGGGTAGATGGTCTGCAGGTGGCCGTTACGCAGGTAAAACGGTGGTGAATAGACAGTCATGTGCTGATCATAGCGTCTCAACAAAAGGGATTCAATTTGTAAAAAACCACGGATGGATTTTTACAAAAACACGATGAAAAATAACTTAATTTTTGTCTAAAAGATCCGATAAGTAGAAAGATTTCATCATTTGATTGTGTTTTTTTGATCCACTTTATTCGGAAAGGGAGATGCTATGCAGGTGTTATCCGCCAAGGGCTATGATGTTTATGGAATGACGAACCGCTCGGTGTCACAACTGTCATCCGTCACAGATCAAAGCCAAGCCTCCTCGGCTGGTAGCTCAACGGTTCAGGATAGTGTCACACTTTCTCCCCAGGCTCGTGAGCTGGCGGCAAGTCAGGCTACGTCGCAGGTAAAGACGGCTGCTACCGCAACGTTTAATACCAACAAAGGCGATGTCGAGATGGATATTGAGGCGTATTTTTCTCCCAAGCAGAACTCATTTTCCGGGGGCATTGACTCGCTGCCGCCATTTCTGTTTCCCACCGAGAACAATATTAACGCCTTGGCCAAGCATATCTCCAGCACCATGCCGGGATTGATGAGCGATTATGGCATTCCCGTTGCGCCGGAGACAATCCAATACGATACAAAGGGCCAGCTTGTGTTACCAAACGACTATCCCTATGCAGAAGAATTTACCCAGATGCTTGACGAAAACCCGTCATTTGCTCGTGAAATGAGCACGGTAAATGCCCTGTCTTCGCACTTGGCCGGGATGCAGCGCGCTGCAGAATTTCAGGAGGCAAGTGAGGGCATGTCGGATAGTGAAATCGCGGCACTGATGAATCAATATAGCGACCTGTTTGACGGTCAGCACTCAGCCGGGGACTTTTCACTCGGATTCAGTGCTGACGGTTCCTTGCAGGTGAGCGTCAACGGTGCGCAAATCGTCTGAGTGTTTTCGCTGTTCTTTAACGGTCAGGCGCCTCTTTAACATAGTGATGCGCCGCCAGGATTCATCAATTCTGGCTTCGCTGACCTTGCCTTGTTTGATCAGGCGTTGAATGATGGTAACGGCCTGTTCGACACTGTGTTCGTTGTAGCTGAGGTTGTTGCCGAACACCAGCATATCCACCCCGGCGTTGAGTGCTTTTTCGATGGCTGTTTCCAGGCCGTAATGAGCGCTGATCGCCTTCATCTGCAGATCGTCGGAAATTACCACCCCTTCATATCCCAAAACCCCACGCAATAACCCGGTAATGATTGGTCGGGATAATGTCGCTGGATCATTGGCATCCAGATGGCTATTGAAGACATGTGCCGTCATGATGGTATCGACACGGCCGTGTTGAATCAGCTCACGGTAGGGAACCAGTTCTTCTTCATTCCAGGTCTGGGTGATATCGGTAAATCCCTGATGTGAATCTGTCGTGGAACTGCCATGGCCTGGAAAGTGTTTGAGGCAGGTCAGAACGGCTGTCTGGTGATGCCCGGCAATATAGGCCCCGGCCTGATCAGTGACCTGATCAGGAGTCGCTGAAAAACAGCGATCCAGACGGGCAATGACCGGATTGTCGGGATTGCTGCACAAATCGACCACCGGCGCCAGATTGAGATTGATGCCAAACGTTGCTAGGGTGGTTGCCAGCTTTTTACCGTGTTCAAAGGTCAGCCGGACATCCGCTTGTTCGGCGAGTTCTCGGTGAGACAAGGTGACGGGAAAGCCTTGCGCCGGTTTGAGACGAGCAATGCGTCCCCCTTCCTGATCAATGGCAATCAGTAACGGGAGATTGGATAATGCCTGAAGGTCGGATGTCAGTTGTTTGAGTTGAGAGGGCGAGGCGATGTTCCGTCCTGACTGGCGAAGTTGAACATCGTAATCAAACAGAATCACACCACCGAGGTGGCGTTTTTGAATATCGTTGACCAGGGTGGGGGCCTGTTCCAGGGTCTGGCCGCGAAATCCCACCAGCAATAGCTGGCCGATTTTTTCTTCAAGCGGCGTTTCCGTTGACTTTGGCAAGCCCGCTGTAAAATACTGACAGCCACTTAAAGCCAAGAGCATGGGCAAAAACAGGATAAAGGCCAGTCGAAACATACAGCGGTAAAACGGGGCAGCATCAAGCATTGTGAACTCTTTCCGGGATGATGTGTCTATTGTAAATGTTTTTTATCCTGCTATGACAGACGAGGTGAACGATGAAATTCATCATCCCGCATGGCGTTTATTGTAACAGAAATTTGAAAAACTCCTATAGTGCCTGCCTCGATTTCAGAATGTAACCCTTCAGTATCCTTAACAAATAGAGAGGTGTCGTGAAAAATCAAACTCTGGTGATTGCCGGGAGCTGCAGTCTGATCATAGCGGTGCTTCATGTCGCGATAATCTTTGCCGGTGCTGATTGGTATCGTTTTTTCGGTGCCGGTGAAGAACTGGCGACCATGGCTGAGAACGGCTCAATCTATCCGGTGCTCCTTACGGCAGGTGTGGCCACGGTTTTTGCTGTTTGCTCAGCTTACGCATTTTGCGCTGCTGAAATGATCCGTCGCTTACCATTCTGCAGAGTTGTTCTGATCCTGATTTGCACGGTCTATTTGCTGCGAGGTTTGGCAGGCATCCCCCTGGTGCTGCTTATCGACCATGCCTATTTGAATGAACTGCAAGCAAGCATGCAGTTTATGCTGATCTCATCTCTGGTCAGTCTGGTGGTTGGTTTGCTCTACGGCGTTGGGACTTGGCGGGTCTGGCACCGTTTGACAAAACAGTCGTCTTGCTGATATGTCGTCAAAAATTCACTTAAACTTGACTGATCGGTCAACTATTTTGTGGTCATGGGACGCACAAGTAATGCAAAAGAATGGCTGTTGAATGCTGCCATTGAACTGATCTGGCAAACAGCTATTGTTCGGTCGGCGTTGATGCCATGTGTGAGCGCGCCGGAGTGAAGAAAGGCAGTTTCTACCATTCTCTTACATCGCGCTGACGTTCATTGCGTTCAGTGTTGCTGAACGGGAGGGCTTGGCTGCTAAAGAATGAACTCAGGCAAGGTGGGCAATGCTCACCTGTTTAATCGGTGCCACGGAAGCAGACCCATTGCCGGGTGATTCCGTTTCAGGAGGTGTCAGCTGGTTTTTGCATACTTTTGAGCGATCAGTCAAAAGTATGTCGGCTGCCGGAGCGGAACCCGGCAGTCTTGATCTTACCCCATAGCTGTGAGCAATAAAAAAGGCTCCCTGAATTGGGGAGCCTTTTTACATTTACTTGGCGCATAAGAATTAACGCGCCCGTTGTGCCAGATAGGCTTTAACCTTCTCCGTTTCAGCATCAATCAGCTCACAACGAGAATCACGTTGCTCAATCCCATCAAGAGATGCTGGACGCTCGGGATCCTGACCGATCGCCTGCTGCACAGCATCACCGAACTTGGCCGGATGGGCTGTGGCCAGACACACCACCGGAACATCCGGGTCGCTGAGCCGCTCACCGGCACGTACGCCTACAGCGGTGTGCGGGTCAAGCACATAGCCGGTACGTTGATGAAAATCACGAATCTGGTCGACAGTGGCGGCTTTATCCACGGTCAGGGAATCGAAGTCCTCACGAACCTTGGCTTGTAGTTGGCCATCAAATTGCAAACTCTTACTGGTAGCAAAGCTTTCCATCAGGCCGCACAGCGATTCACTGTCTTCACCGAGCAGGTAATAGAGATAGCGCTCAAAGTTGCTGGCGATCTGGATATCCATGGACGGCGACAGGGTTTCCACCACGTCACCGACGGAGTAATCGCCGTTGAGAACAAAGCGCGACAGAATGTTGTTTTCATTGGTGGCAAGAATCAGTTTGTCTACCGGCAGGCCCATGCGCTTGGCCATATAGCCGGCAAAGATATCGCCGAAGTTACCTGTTGGCACCGAGAAATCAATTTTTTCGCAGCCCGTTTCAGGCTGAACGCGGCTGTAGGCATAAAAGTAATAGACGATCTGGGCAAGCACTCGCGCCCAGTTGATGGAGTTCACCGCACCGAGGCTGTAGTTGGCTTTGAAGTCAAGATCGTTGAAGGTTTCTTTGACGATCCGTTGGCCGTCATCAAATGTGCCGCGAATCGCTAGGTTGAATACGTTTTCGTCGGTCACCGTGGTCATCTGCAGTTTCTGGATCGGTGACACTTTACCGTCCGGATGCATGATGAAAATATTGATGCGGTCCTTGCCGCGCACGCCGTAGATGGCGGCACTACCGGTATCTCCAGAAGTGGCACCGAGAATGTTCATCTTTTCGTTGCGCTCTTCGAGTAGATACTCAAACAGGTTGCCGAGGAACTGCAGAGCGACATCTTTAAAGGCCAGGGTCGGGCCGTGAAACAATTCAAGAATATAGACACCATCCTGTTTTGTGACCGGAGTGACATCAGGATGGTCAAAGGTGGCGTAGGATCGCTCTATCAGCTCACGCAGATCGTTTTGATCGAAATCATCGCCGGTAAACCGGGAGATGATGTCAAAAGCGATCTGCGGGTAAGACATGGTCTGGTAGGCGGCAAGCTGGGTTGTGTCGATGGCAGGAATCTGCTTGGGCAACAACAGACCGCCATCATTGGCCAATCCCATCATGACAGCATCTTTAAAGGACAGGTCGCGAACCTGACCACGGGTACTCATATAACGCATGTTTTTCTCCGTTCATAGGTAATATTGGCTGAATCATAACAGGATTGTTACGCGAAGAAAAGAGCCGTTCGACCACGGATTATTGCAGTGAAACCAAGGGCGTCAGAACCCTCGACGGTCAAAAAATCCCCGGCTTTTGTCGCTCTCGTAAGAGAAGATTCAAACCGGGGAGGGATCATGAGATGTGGTCTGCGTGCCTTATGGACAGTCACCGATACGTTTACCGCTCAGTACTTGTTCAGTCGTCCCTGCACCGGGAATTTCGGTCGTAATTTTACCGTTGAATGTGTCACCGGCATAGGTGATGGAACCGTTGCTGACTGTTGCACCCTGGTCGCTTTGACAGGTAATCGTCCAGCTGACGGTATTGCCCTTAACGTTTTGTGATGTAATCTCACAAGCATTGTTGTCCTGTTGTATTCCTTGCTCAGGAACCAGATCATCCTGGGTCAGGCAGGTGGTGTACGATGTCGGTGGCATGGCAAAGGGGAGATTGGCCATTTTAACTTCCGTTGTGATCTGCCAACGTCCTTCCTGCAGATTCACATTGCTCGAATCCGATGACGAAGAGCATGCTGTGAACAGCAATGCCGTGAAGGCGCAACCAAGCAACACGAATGATTTTTTCACCATGATTTTTTTCCTTTGTGAGAGTTGGGCAATGTGCGGGGGTGTCAGCGCGACAATGATTAGCCGGCTTTAAATAGAATTCTAGGCATAGATCCTAATTAGTCAAACATTTTGATCGAAAACGACGTCTTTCTTTTACCTGGTAACGGGATTCATGGACAGGAATCAGGCGGACGGTGGTCTTTCGGTTTGACGAGCTTTTCTGGTTTTTGATAAGATCAAAAAATTGTGTCTACAGTTTGAAACAACTTAAATTTTCCCCATTTAGCAAGGATGGAAAAACGTGGCGAAGAATAAGATAGAAATTAACGAGCTGCGCTGTAAGGGTTGTGCCTTGTGTACCGTGGCCTGCCCGCAAGGGCTGATCAAAATGAGTACTGAACTGAATAAACAGGGCTTTCTCCCGGCGATGATTACGGCGGAGGACATGGAACGTTGTAGCGGTTGTACTCTGTGTGCCCAGGTGTGTCCGGATGTAGCGATAGAGGTTTATCGGGGCGTTTAGCCCTGTTATGGAGGATTCTTGTGACAAAACGTTTGTTTGTAAAAGGCAACGAAGCGGTTGCTATGGGAGCCATTGAGGCGGGATGCCGTTACTACTTTGGCTACCCGATCACTCCGCAGAGTGATATTCCCGAATATATCTCCCGCGAGTTTCTGAAAATTGGCGGTGAGTTTATCCAGGCCGAAAGCGAGGTTGCGTCAATCAATATGCTGCTTGGTGCCAGTGCCTGTGGTGCCCGCGCCATGACCTCGTCTTCAAGTCCCGGCATCTCCCTCAAGCAGGAGGGGATTTCCTATATGTCGGGCAGTGAATGTCCCGGTCTGATTGTCAATATCTGTCGCAGTGGCCCCGGCCTTGGAGGCATTGACGCGTCTCAGGCCGATTATTTTCAGGCCACCAAAGGTGGCGGACATGGTGGTTATCACATCATTGTTCTGGCACCGGACTGTGTTCAGGAAATGTATGACATGGCGATTCTTGCTTTTGATCTGTCGGATCGCTACCGGGTGCCGGCGATGATTCTGGCAGATGCGGTCATCGGTCAGATGAAAGAAGCGCTGGAGCCGCATCCTTATGTCAAACCGGATGATCTTGGCCCCAAGGACTGGGCCCTGATTGGCGACGGCAAGGCTGGTGAGCAGAAGATTGTTAAATCGCTTTATCTTGGTGATGGTGAGCTGGAAGCGCATAACAACCGTCTGCATGCCAAATATGCGGTGATGCAAGACAAGGAGGTGCGCTACGAGGGGATTGCTCTGGACGATGCCGAGTTGTTGGTCACCGCCTATGGCAGCACCGCGCGTATCGCCAAGACGGCTGTGCGCCTTGCGCGTGAACAGGGCATGAAAGTCGGTCTGTTGCGTCCGATCACCCTGTTTCCGTTTCCAAAGGCTGCTTTCAAAGAACACGGTGAAAAAGTCGGTAAAATTCTGTGTTTTGAACTGAATAATGGGCAGATGGTTGATGATGTGCGCCTGGCCGCACCCGGTGTTGAGGTTGATTTTTATGGACGTCCTCCCGGAGCCGGTTCTCTGCCGACCCCGGAAGAGTTCCTGGCCCAGATCCGTTCTCGTTATGAGGTGTCCGTATGACCACAGAGATGAAAAAAGTATTTTCCCGCCCCGAGTCCCTCAAGGACGTTCAAACCCATTTTTGCCCCGGCTGTCATCACGGTACCATCCATCGTTTGGTGGCGGATGCCATGGATTTTTTCGGAATTAAAGACCAGACCATTGGTGTGGCATCTGTCGGCTGCAGTGTGTTTTTGTATGGATATTTTGATATTGATGTTATTGAAGCGCCGCATGGTCGTGCGCCTGCTGTGGCGACCGGTGCCAAGCGCGTGCATCCCAAACGGCCGGTATTCAGCTATCAGGGCGACGGGGATCTGGCGGCCATCGGCACCAGTGAGATCATTCACACTGCCAATCGGGGGGAGCCGATCACGGTGATTTTTGTCAACAACACCACCTACGGTATGACCGGTGGTCAGATGGCACCGACTACCCTGCCGTCGCAGAAAACGACTACATCTCCGGCTGGCCGCAATGTTGCTAAAGACGGTTATCCTCTCAAGATGGCTGAGTTGCTGTCTAACCTTGAAGGTGTTGCTTATTCAGTGCGGGTGGCCGTGGATACGCCCAAGCATGCTATTCAGGCAGGCAAAGCGATTCGCAAGGCATTTGAGACGTCTGTCAAAAACAATGGATTTGCCTTTGTTGAAGTCCTGGCCAGTTGTCCCACCAACTGGGGAATGAATCCTCTGGCGGCAAATGAGCGGGTCGGATCTGAGATGATTCCCTATTTTCCGTTGGGTGTCTACAAGGACTGTGACCAGAAATAACCGGCACAGATCATTTTTATAAAGGATTAGACAATGAACCATGATGTATTTATGGCTGGATTTGGTGGGCAGGGGGTTTTGCTGATCGGAAACCTGTTGGCCTATGCAACGATTATGGAAGGCAATAATGCCTCCTACTTTCCGGCGTATGGCGTTGAAAAACGTGGCGGTGCCGCAACCTGTACGATCGTAATGTCGGATCAGCAGGTTGGTTCTCCGGTTGTCGGCGAGCCGGAAGCGTCTCTGTTATTGAATCCGTTGTCCATGGAAAAATACTATGACCGGGTGCGTAAGGGTGGTTTTGCCCTGATCAATACCTCACTGATTGATGATGACGGGTCAAGCCGTGATGATGTGGTAAAGGTGAAGATTCCGGCCAATGATATGGCTCTGGAGATCGGCGATGCCCGCCTGGTGAATATGATTGTTCTTGGTGCTTATATCGAGTACAGCAAGGTGGTGGGTATGGAAACCGTCAAGGAAGCTCTCAAGGTGGTGCTGCCTGAGCGTAACCATCGTTTTCTGCCGCTGAATTATCAGGCTCTTGAAAAAGGGGCCGAGTTCTGTCGTCAGGCTTTACAGGGCTGATTCGAACGCGCTGGACGAAACAATTGTTCCTGTGATAAAAAGGCCGGGTTTTCCCCGGCTTTTTTGTGCTTTGGAAGGTTCCTGCTGTTGTACTGAATAAGTTCGGTCAAGGTCAAGATCGTCGGGACTCGCCCCGACACGCGACATCCTTTTGGCTGACGGCTCAAGAGGGTGCAAAAATCGACTGGAGAGTTGCAGGAATTTCTTGTTTAGATCCGATGAGTCACTTTCCGGAATGCATCACTGATCCGGCTCGTCGCCCTTGAGGTCAACGAATCGTGCGTCCCGTCAGCGATGGCACTGACGGTGATAACGGTCGTTATCTTGATTAACCAAGTTGTGCTGGCACCTTGTCCAAGAGGGAGCGGACTTCGCCCACCCCACGGGCATTGACGTGGAACCGTCTGCGATAAACTGAATCGAACCAATCTGCATGTAGTCAAGACACATTAAGGATGTTATGCCACCTGTCGTTGAATTCATCAAACTGAATAAACCCGAAAAAGCCAAGTGCTTGTGTCTGCTGGCTGAAGAGTTTTTTGCCCAGAGCAAGCGGGTTCTGATCCTTGTCGAAGATGACAATCAGGCGTTGACTCTGGACCGCTTCATGTGGACCTGGAATAAGGGCTCCTTTCTGCCCCACGTGTGGGACAACGGTGCTGTGGAATGCCATGAGGAGGCTATTGCCATCGGTACCCGCGAACTTAATTCCAATGGTGCTTCGGTTTTGATTGCCGCGCGGCCCTGTTCTGTGGAATTCATGCGCCAGTTTAAACATGTCATTGAGTTTGCCGAAACCTACGATCAGGCTTTGGTTGAAGCGGCACGTGGTCGTTTCCGTGCCTGGAGGGAGTGTGGTTGTGAGCCTCGTATGCGTTAATAGCGGTGGGCCTGTCAGCCGCATTGTCAGCACGTGTGCTCTGACGTTGGAGCAGGAGACAGCCATTGGAACTGCGGCCCGCGACGCACTGATCATCTGGCAGGCCCGTGTCGGTGAGATCGTCACTGTGGAAGATCCGTTTCAACAGTGCTATCGGGCACGGATTACCGGTTTGGATGAGGGCGACGCGACCGTTGTCCCATTCGAGCAGATCGACGCGGTGGAGTCGTCTCTGAAGATCTGTGTGTGTCAGGCGTTGCCGGAGAAGGAGCGCTTCGAACTGGTGTTGCAAAAGATGACCGAAATTGGTGTCACCCGCATTGTTCCATTTGTTTCACGCCATTCAACCACGGTTGAACAGCGTGATGCCGGGCAGAAAAAATCACACCGCTGGCCCGATGTCTTGCTGCGTGCCGGACGCCAGTGCCGTCGCGCGCAATTGCCGGAACTGATGGAAGTCGTTGATTTTGAGACCATGCTCGATGCCTTGGCGGATTGGGATGTCAAACTGCTTCTGAGTGAAAAAAATACTGCCTGGTCGTTCCGAGAGGGGATCGGTACGGCGAAACCGGATCGAATTGCAGTGATTGTCGGCCCGGAGGGCGGCTTTGCTGACGAAGAGATTACCTTGGCTCAAAGTCGTGGCGTGGTGCCGGTGTCGGTGGGGCGACGCATTTTACGAACCGAGACGGCAGCCATCGTGGCGGCGACGCTGGCTCAATTCTGTGTAGGGGATTATGCCTGAAAATCAACACAATCCGGATATCGCGGCTCAGCTCGCTATTGTTCTCGTCGAACCGCAGGGGCCATTGAATATCGGCTCGGTGTGCCGAGCGATGGGTAATTTTGGTTTCAGTGATTTACGTCTGGTTAATCCGCAGACCGATCATCTGCGCCAGGAAGCCCGACAAATGGCGGTCAAGGCCGGCTATGTTCTGGAAAGCGCCACAATTTATTCCTCTCTGGAAGAGGCGTTGCACGGCTGTCAATATGCCTTTGGTACCACGCGCCGTTTTGGCCGTTATCGTGATCGGGATGATTTTCTTTATCCCGATGCTGCCGCACAGATGATTGCCGGGTTTGACCACGATACTCATACAGCACTTGTGTTTGGTCGCGAAGATTGTGGCTTGCTCAACGAGGAACTGGACCTGTGTCAGCGCTTTTTGACCATTCCAACCTGTGATGCCATGCCGTCGATGAACCTGGCTCAGTCCGTGTCCTTGTGCTTGTACGAAGTGTCCAAGCAGGGTCTTGAGGCGCGTGGCGAGTTGCTCAAGCCCAATCTGGCCGAGATTGACCAGACTGAGTCGATGTTGCAGCATATGAAAGAAACTCTGACACGGATTGACTATCTTGATCCGCAGAACCCGGATCATATTTTACGTTCGTTTCGGCGACTTTTTGGCAAGAACGGTTTGACGGATCGCGATGTGCGTATTTTACGCGGATTGTGGAGCCGTATTGACCGGGTACAGCTGGAATTGGAAAAACGAATAAAGTCAGATGGAGAAAATCAATGAAAGATCTGTTGCAGGGCGTGACGTTGGAAAATGGTTTAAACGTCGAGTTTTCTGATGAAACGGTTCGCTATTACGGGGATTATCATCGGATTCAGATCGATGTCTTTGTTGTGTTGGAAGATGGGCGTCGCGAGCAGTTTCAGCGCCTGGAACGGATGGGCATCAGTGGTGATATGTTGGAGGAAGCCAAGCGGGAGGTGATGAGCGCGTTTCGCATGAATTGTTTGCCGTACATGGCATCGAGCGGTTTTCCGGACAAATTTATTGCCAGCTTGAAACAACGTAAAGTCAAGCCGTTGGCAGGACTGCGTTGATGATTGAATTGACCGTTACGACGCTGGCACATGGTGGTGCCGGTCTGGGTCATCACGATGGCAAAGCGGTGTTTGTGTTTGGCGCCATTCCGGGTGATCGCATCCTTTGTCAAATCGTGCAGAATAAAAAACGCTATGCCCGTGCTGAATTGATCAAGGTTATTGAGCCGTCCGACCAGAGACAGGAACCGGCTTGCTCTCACTTTGGAGACTGTGGTGGATGTGACTGGCAGCAGTTGTCGTATGAACAGCAATGCCGGTGGAAGCAGCAGATCTTTGTAGATAGCTGCGTGCGTCATGGCCGCATTGATCAGGGCGTCATCCGAGATTTGGTGCCGGCACCGCAAGAGTTCGGCTATCGAAGCCGGGTTCAATTTAAATGTTATAACTCACCACAGGGGTTTATCCTCGGGTTTTACCGTCGTGGCAGTCATAATGTGATCGATGTTCGCCATTGCCCGGTGATTGCACTGCCTATCGCAGCCCAGATGACAGCGTGGCGGACTCTGTTCGATGGAAGTGTCTACGCGTCCGGTGTGTCGCAGATTGATGTGGCGGTGGGGAGCGATGATGCCTTGCGCACGATTGTTCATTACCGTGGCGCTGAGACTGAAGCTTTTTGTGCCTGGCTGGCTGGTTGTCTGGACGCTGTTGATGGCGCGGTGCTGGTGCAAACCGGGCGCAAGAATCCTCAGATCTTGCTGCAAGGGCAGGTGGATTTGGCCATTCGTGTGGATGAGCCGCCGATGGAACTGCACTATGGTCCCGGAGGCTTTGCTCAGGTGCATTTGGAGCAGAACCGTCAACTTGTTGCGCGGGTGATCGAAGCGGCTGAGGTGACAGCACAGGATGCCGTGCTCGATCTGTATTGCGGCATGGGCAATTTTTCTTTACCGCTGGCACGCCGTGCGGGTGCGGTGGTCGGAGTGGAGGATTATGCCCCGTCCATTTCGTATGCGGATCGCAATCGCGACACTCTTGGTCTGACGAATGCTACATTTCATGCCTGCAGCGTCGAAACCTTTCTCGGTCGCTGGCGGCGCACGGCTGATGTTATTGTTCTCGATCCGCCGCGTAGTGGCGCGCGCGAGGCCGTTGCAGGGATGATGCGTTGTCGGCCACGGCGGATTGTCTATGTCTCGTGTGATCAGCAGACACTGATGCGCGATCTTACCGCGCTCGCTCAGTCGTATACCGTGACGTCAATTCAAGCTCTCGACATGTTCCCTCAGACCTGTCATACTGAGGTTCTCGCTGTGCTGGATCGGCAGTAGGTTTAGGCAGGTCACATAATAAGTTGTTTCAACAGGTTGTGTCTTTTTCCTTGCCACGGAAGTGTGGGTGTGTTACATACTTCTGGATAAATCTTTTCATTTATGAGAAGTGAGCTTTTTGCTCACTTTTTTTTGTTTTATCCGTTTTTGTTCAAAGAACAAGGCCGTTGTAACGATATGTCTGACGAAGCTGTTTTAAATAAGGTGATCGAACTGGCTGAGCCCATCCTTGAAGAACAAGGGCTTGAGTTGGTGGATATTGAGTTTTTTTCTCAGGGTTCCGAGTGGTTGCTGCGTCTGTTTATTGATAAACCGGGTGGTGTCAACCTTGACGATTGTGCCGACTGCAGTCGTGAGCTGAGTCTGATTCTTGATGTCGAAGAGGTTATTGAGGTGGCCTATCGCCTCGAAGTTTCCTCGCCGGGAATCGATCGCCCTCTGAAAAAAGAAGCAGATTTCGAGCGCTTTAAAGGTGAGATGGTTCGCGCCAAAACCCTGCAGGCGATCGATCCTGATCTGCGTGGATATCAGCGCAAAACGTTTATCGGTGAATTACTGGGTCTTGAAGATGACGTGGTTTTCATTGAACAGAATGATAAAGAAGGTGGTCGTGTAGAGTTGCCTCTGGACAGCTTGGAAACGATTAACCTCGAACCGCAGTTTTAAGCGCATGCGGCAAAGGTCTGCTGCTCAGCTTATTGCCGGATGATTAATCCCGCCACAGTTCCACTGTGCCGGTATTTAGCGAGTACAACATAGGAGAGTTAAAATGGTTGCTAATCTCAACCACGTCATTGATCAGGTCGTGAAAGACAAAGGTGTGGACCGGGATATTCTGGTTGAAGCTCTGGAGTCCGCTGTTCTTTCAGCGGCCAACAAAAAATATCGTAACACACGTGAACTTGAGGCCCACTACAATACCGAGCAGGGCGAAGTTGAACTGTTTGAGTTTGTCACCGTGGTTGACGAAGTTCAGGATTCCTACAAGGAAATTGACCTTGAGGAGGCGCGTGAAATCGATCCCGACGTGGAATGTGGCGACTCTCTTGGTATGAAGATGGATTCCGGCAGTTTTAGTCGTATTGCTGCCCAAACCGCTAAGCAGGTGATCATCCAGAAGGTTCGTGAGGCGGAGCGCGAAGGGGTCTACAACGAATTTAAAGATCGCGTTGGTGAACTGGTCAATGGCATTGTGCGTCGCTACGAACGTGGTGACCTGATTGTCGACCTTGGTCGTGCTGAAGCGTTGCTGCCGCATCGTGAACAGGTGCCACGCGAAAATTATCGCCAGGCTGACCGGGTTCGTGCTTATATTGCTGAGGTGAAAATGTCGCCCAAGGGGCCTCAGATCATCTTGTCTCGCACGCATCCCAGCTTGGTTATTGAGCTGTTTAAGACTGAGGTTCCTGAGATCTCCGAGGGTATTGTCGAAATCGTCTCGTGCTCACGTGAGCCGGGCAGCCGGGCTAAAATTGCTGTGGTTTCGCATGATCCTGATGTTGATCCGGTCGGCGCCTGTGTCGGTATGCGTGGTTCTCGCGTACAGAATGTTGTTTCCGAGCTTCGTGGGGAAAAGATTGATATTATCCCCTGGACGCCGGACATGGCGCGTTTTGCCTGCTCTGCGCTGGCACCTGCGGATGTGTCACGTGTTTATGTGGACAATGAAGAGCAGGCCATGGAGATCATTGTTCCTGATGATCAATTGTCGCTGGCTATTGGTAAGAAAGGCCAGAATGTCCGACTGGCTGCACGCCTGATCGGTTGGAAGATTGACATCAAGAGTGAAACTCGCGCTGCGGAAATTGAGCAGGAAGAAAACCGCTCCGCTGAAGAGAGTGAAGCTGAAGCAGTGGCTGAGTCTGAAGAGCAAAGTGTTTCTGTCGAAGAGCCTGCTGTTGATGAAACGCCTGCACCGGCTGAGGAAGAAGAGTAACTGGACGTGTCGAAGCAGATACACCGACCACAAAGAAGCTGTGTTGCTTGTCGGCGCAGTGCGGATCAGGATGAACTGATTCGTTATGTCGTTGCTCCCGATGGACGACTTGTGGTCGATTATCAGCACAAGCTGCCGGGACGCGGTGCTTATACCTGCTTTAATCGGGAATGTATTACCCGGGCTGTACAACGCCGCGCGTTTGTACGGTCCATGAAAAATGCTCAAATTGATGTTGACATCGAATCGCTGATCGGAGAACTTCGCCAACAGGTGGAGATACGAATCCTCAATTTGATCGGCATGGCACGAAAAGCCGGTCTGGTTGCCAGTGGCAGTCAGATGGTGCTGGCAACCCTGAAGAAACCGGCAGAGATTGCCATGGTGCTTTTGTCCAGCGATGTGACGCAAAATGTTGGTTCCAAAGTGCGGCAGCAAACCGCACGTGCCTGCATACCGCTGATTGAGTGTTTTGATAAAGCGACCTTGGGACGCGCGTTAGGCCTGTCGGAACGCAGTGTGATGGCTGTGACGAAAAGTCCGTTGGCGCAAACATTAAATCACGAGCTGCAACGATATAGAGATGTAATGGGGGAATTCTGATGGCAAAAATTAGAATCTACGAACTGGCACAGCGAATGGGTCTGGAAAATAAAGAATTGCTTGAACGTTTGCAGCAGGCAGGAATTGAGGCGAAAAGTCATATGAGCGTGGTTGACGAGGAAGTCGTGAAGTCTCTGGGCGAGAAAAAAGAAACACCAGAGGCACCGGAAGAGCCGGTTTTTGATGAAAAACGGATCAACACCGGACTGATTCGTCGGCGCCGTAAAGCTGAGCCGCCAAAGCCGGTTGAAGAACCCAAAGCTGAGCCGGAAGTTGAGGTTGCAGAACCCGTTGCTGAAACTCCCGAATCTAGTGTTGAGGTGGAAGCTGAAGTGGCTGAGGAGCCTCCTGTTGTTGAAGCCGTTCCCGAGCCTCACCCGGAACCGGAAGAGACGCCTGAAGCTGTTGTTGAAGAACAGCCTGTCGCTGAACCCGTAGAGCCGGAAGCACCGAAAGCCAAGCCCGAAGCGGTTGCGGCACCGACTGATGAGCCTGAAAAGGTGGTTGAAGAAAAACCGGAACCGGTTAAGCGTAAAGCGGCAACTCGCAACGTCGCCGCCATTGTCGCATCGGCATCAGAAGGCAAAGAAACGGTCGCCAAGCCTACAGGTGGCGCGAAAATCCTTGGTCGCGTTGAACTGCCCCAATCGGCATTGCGTAATGAAGGTGGAGGTCGTGGTAAGAAAAGCTCTCCTCGTCCCAAACCGCAAGGTGGTGCACGTCCTGAGCGTAAGGATGCTGGAGGTGCCCCTGCACGCCCGGCAGCGAATCGCACACCGATGGCTCCGAACGTTCCCGTTGAAGATCCTTCACGTGATCGGGGCAACCGTAAGAAGAAAAAAGGTAAGAACAACGATTACGCTTCGAATGGAGCTGGTCGTGAGCAACGTCGACGCCGTGACCGCATGGAGGTTTTCGAGCCGGACCGTGGCGGGAAAATGCGCCGCCAGAAGAAAAACCAGAAGATGCCTAAGCAGACCGAGATTACGGTGCCCAAGGCAATTAAACGGAAAATTCGTATCAGTGATGTGATCACCGTTGGTGAATTAGCCAAGCGGATGGGGGTCAAGGCGAATGACCTGATTCGCGAACTGATGCGTCAGGGGAGTATGGTTACCATTAACCATCCCCTCGATTTTGAAACTGCAGCGATTCTTGCGGCTGATTTTAATTATGAAGTTGAAAACGTCGCTTTTGACGAACTGAGTGTTCTGAGTAGTGACGATTTGCAGGAGACCGGGGAGAGCAAAAGCGAAAATCTCCAGGAACGTCCCGCCGTGGTGACCATCATGGGTCACGTTGACCATGGTAAAACCAGTTTGCTCGACGCTATTCGCCAAGCGAATATCGCTGATGGTGAAGCTGGTGGTATTACCCAGCACATTGGCGCCTATGATGTCCAGGTGCATGACAAAACCATCTCGTTCCTGGATACCCCGGGTCACGAAGCGTTTACCGCAATGCGTTCCCGCGGTGCTCAGGTGACGGATATTGTTATCCTGGTGGTCGCTGCTGATGACGGTGTTATGCCGCAGACCAAAGAGGCGATCAGTCACTCTAAAGATGCCGGCGTGCCGATGATTGTTGCTGTGAACAAGATCGATAAGCCGGGTGCCAACTCTGAACGGGTCAAGCAGGAGCTGACCGAGTTTGAGATGGTTCCTGAAGAGTGGGGCGGCGATACCATCTTTGTTGAGGTCTCGGCCAAGAAACGACAGAACCTGGATCAATTACTTGAGATGGTTTTGTTGCAGGCAGAGGTTCTTGAACTGAAAGCTGATCCGACAAAGCGCTGTAAAGGTACCATTGTTGAGGCCCGTCTAGACAAAGGCCGTGGTGCTGTTGCAACTGTTCTGGTTCAGGATGGCACGTTGCATGTTGGTGACCCGATTGTTGCCGGACTCCATTTTGGTCGTGTGCGAACCATGATCAATGACCGTGGTGTTGCCGTCAAGGAGGCTGGTCCGTCGATTCCGGTTGAGGTAACCGGTCTGCAGGGCGTGCCCGATGCCGGTGATACCCTCCACGCTCTGGAAAATGAAAAAACCGCCAAGGAAGTTGCTCAACATCGTCAGCAGAAGATTCGTGAAACTGAGCTGGCCAAGAACAGCCGTTTGTCCCTGGATCAGCTCTACGCACGGATTCAGGAAGGCAATGTCGAGGAACTCAAGGTTATCGTCAAAGCAGACGTTCAGGGTTCGGTTGAGGCTGTGAAGGACTCTCTAAGCAAGCTGACCACAGACACGTGCCGCCTGACGGTTGTTCATACCGGTGTCGGTGGTATTACAGAGAGTGACGTGTCACTGGCCTCTGCTTCCGACGCCATTATCATCGGTTTCAGTGTTCGTCCTGAACCGAAGGCAGCACAACTGGCGGAAAAAGAACATGTTGACATTCGCCTCTACAGCATCATCTATGATGCGGTGAATGATATTCGTGATGCGATGGAAGGACTGCTGGCGCCGACACTGCGCGAAAAGCATCTGGGCCGTCTCGAAGTGCGCGAAACATTCAACGTTTCGAAGGTCGGAACCATTGCCGGTTGTATGGTTATTGATGGCAAAGTTCACCGCAATGCGCAGGTTCGTTTGGTGCGCGACAGCATCGTTGTCTGGGAAGGCTCGCTCAACTCTTTGAAACGCTTCAAGGACGATGTTAAGGAAGTCGCGACCGGGTACGAGTGTGGTATCGGCCTGGAGAAATATAACGACATCAAAGTCGGCGATATTATCGAAGCCTACGAAATGGAAGAAACAAAGACCGAACTGTAGTGACCCGATTAAATGTGCTGCCGATGGTGGTCGCATGATCGCTGTCGGCAGTCCTGTATATAGGCACTCAGCTCGGAATGACACAAAGGATTTACCGTGGCAACACAACGCACCTATCGGGTCGCAGAACAGATCCATAAAGAAATTTCAGATATCATGCTTCGTGGCTTGCGCGATCCACGTGTAGGTTTTGTCACCATTACATCGGTGGATATCTCCAGTGATTTGCGTCATGCTAAAATCTTCTTTACCGTTATGGGGGAAGAGGCTGATGCGGAGAAAACGCAGCAGGGCCTTGACAGTGCGGTGCCGTTTTTGCGTCGGGAACTGGGCAAGCGCATGAAATTGCGCCATGTCCCTGACCTGGTTTTTAAATACGATACGTCCATTGCTTACGGCAGTCACATTGAAGAACTCCTCAAAGAAGCCGGGATAACTCACGATGACGATGAATGATCCGTTACAGGCGACTGTTGACGCTCTGGCGTCGGGACAGCGATTTTTGATTGCTGCCCATGAAGGGCCCGATGGTGATGCCATGTCTTCCACTCTGGCACTGACCAATGCGCTGCGAGAGATGGGCAAGGATGTTGTTGCCTACAATGTCGACGGTGTGCCGGACAAGTTTTGTTTTCTACCCGGAGCCGACACGGTAGTCAGCGAGATTGCCGCATCGGAACATTTTGACGTGATTGTGATTCTTGATGCCGGAGAATTACGCCGGGCGCGCCTGGACGCACGTAACTTGTGCACCACTCTGATCAATATTGACCACCATCCGTTTTCGGAAGACTTTGGTGATATTTATCTTGTTGATGACAAATGCAGTGCAACAGCAGCCATGCTGTACCGGGTGTTGATGGCGTGTGATTACACCATCAGTACCGAGGTTGCATTGTGTATTTATACCGGAATTTTGTCTGATACCGGGTCGTTTCGCTACTCCAGTGCGGATCCTGAGGCTTTTGCTGTTGCCGGAGAAATGGTAGCACTTGGTGTTGATCCGTGGATGGTGGCTGGCGGTCTGTATGAAAGTCAGGAAGTGGAGCGGCTGCAATTGCTCGGCATGTCCCTGAATACCTTGCGTGTTTCCGACTGCAGACAGTATGCCGCAATGACTGTAACACAGCAGATGTTGGATGAACTGGGTATTGGTCCGGATATGGCAGACAGCTTTGTCAACTATCCCCGGTCGATCCATGGCGTTGAAGTCGCATTGTTTTTCCGTGAGTTGGATCAAAACAGCTATAAGCTAGGGATGCGTTCCAAGGGAACCGTCGATGTTGGTGCTTTGGCCCGTGAATTGGGCGGTGGTGGGCACCATAATGCGGCAGGTGCCGTGTTGCACGGAACTCTGGATGAGGTGCATACCCAGGTTTTTGAACGTCTCGGAGCGTTCAGCGCGGCTCAATGAACGGATTGCTGGTGATTGATAAACCGCAGGGGATGTCGTCCCATGCGGTGGTGCAACGGGTGCGTCGTGCCTGCAAGGTGCGTCGGGTCGGCCATGCCGGAACCCTCGATCCTCTGGCGACAGGGGTGCTTTTGGTCGGTGTTGGTCAGTGTACCCGCTTGATCGAGTATCTGATGGCGCAAGACAAGACGTACCGGGCAACAATGAAGTTGGGGTTGGTCACGGATTCGCAGGATATTACCGGCCAAGTTCAGCAGCAGCATGATGCATCGGCTGTCACGCGTCAGCAGATTGAAGATGTTTGCCATCAGTTTGTCGGCCAGATTGAACAGATCCCTCCAATGTTTTCTGCGCTGAAAAAAGATGGTGTTCCTCTCTATCGTCTGGCTCGTAAAGGGGTGGAGATAGAGCGGCAGAAACGCTCTATTAGTATTGAATCGCTGGTTGTCGAGGCGGTTGAGGGTGATGAAATTACCATCGTTGTTGCGTGCAGCAAGGGCACCTATATTCGCACTTTGTGCCATGATATTGGTCTTGAGTTGGGGTGTGGTGCGTGCATGACATCGCTGCGCCGGACACGTAGCGGGGCATTTGATGAAACGATGGCAATTACCGTTGACCAGTTGATGGCGGGCGAGTTTGAACCGTTACCGGCTCTTGATGCACTTCATGGTATGCTGCAGGTGCAACTCGCTGAGCAAGGTGTGTCTCGTTTGCGAGATGGTATTCCGCCACGTCAGGGGGATGTCTCTAATGCGCCGACCATGGATGCGTTACAAACTGTATGTCTGATGCATGACAACACTCTGATGGCCATTGCGCAATACGATCCTGAACACGAGCTGGACGAGCGCGGTGACTACAAACTATTGAAAGTATTTCCACAGGGGGTTTAGTGGAAGGGATAAGGCTCAAGGCTATTTTTCAATAGCCTGCTAAGAGCGCGCTTTCGCCTTTACAGGCCTACATATATATGGTAAGAACTGGCAGTATTTTACAATCTACACCGGGAAACCGGACTTATTTGAGTTCGAAAGGAGATGGCACTAGTGTTGGCCACAGAGAAAAAGCAAGAAATTATTAAGGAATTTCAAGCCCAAGAGGGCGATACCGGGTCTCCGGAAGTACAGATTGCTCTGCTTAGCGAGCGTATTACGTATCTGACGGAACATTTCCGTACCCACAAGAAAGATCATCATTCCCGTCGTGGTTTGTTGAAGATTGTCGGCAAGCGTCGTCGTTTGCTTGACTACCTGAAAAAAAACGACATTGAGCGTTATCGCAGCATTATTTCCCGCCTGGGAATTCGTCGTTAGGAAGATGGCAGCAATTCTCCACAGTGGGGATTGCTGCCTTTTGATTTAAGGTGGCTTGGGAGGATGTCCGGAGAGGAAACCTGACCTGATAAGGGTGAGGTTTTGTCTCAGGCCAACCTCCTGGAGCCTTTTTTTTTGTTCTAAAAGTCATAACGTTATCAGAAGGTTATGACGACAGGAGATTTACATGGCTTATCAAAAAGTAGAAATTGAATTTAATGGTCAACCATTGACCATTGAAACCGGAAAAATGGCGCGTCAGGCCGATGGTGCTACCATCGTGACGTATGGTGAAACAAAGATTCTCTGTACGGTTGTTTCCGCCAAGACCATGCGTGAGGGACAGGACTTCTTTCCCCTGACGGTTAATTATCAGGAAAAGTTTTATGCCAGTGGTAAGATTCCCGGCTCTTTTTTCCGTCGTGAGCGCGGTGCTACAGAGCGTGAAACCCTGATCTGCCGCCTGATTGACCGTCCGATGCGTCCGCTGTTTCCTAAAGGTTATCTCTACGAAACGCAAATTATTCCGACGGTTATTTCAGCAGACTGTGTGAACGATCCCGATACACTGTCGATTCTGGCGGCCTCGGCTTCCGTTAGTGTTTCCGATATTCCGTTTGGTGGTCCGATTGCCGGTGTGCGTGTTGGCCGCGTCGATGGTGAGTTCATTGCCAACCCGACTCTGGAGCAGCAGGAGCAAAGCGACATCGAAATCGTTGTTGCCGGTTCCAAAGATGCCATCATGATGGTGGAAGGTGAAGCGGATCTGATCAGTGAAGATGAAATGCTCGAAGCCGTGTTCTTCGGTCATCAAGCCATCCAGCCGCTGATCGAAATGCAAACCAAGCTGGCTGAACTGGTTGGCGTTGAAAAGCGGGAATTTATTGTTCCTGAAACTGACGCTGCATTGGAAGAAAAAATTGTTTCCTTGGCGCAGGGCCGTGTCGAAAAAGCTGTAACCATTCGTGCCAAGCAAGAGCGTTATGCCGCTCTCAAGGAGATCCGTGCGGATATCCAAGAGCAACTGGCTGAGGAGTTTGAAGGTCGCAGTGACGAGATTTCTGCCATCATGGGCAGCATTGAGAAGCGCGTTGTCCGTCAAAGTGTGACCAAGGATCAAATCCGTATCGATGGTCGCAAAATGAATGAAATCCGCCCGATCAGTTGCGAAGTTGGTGTTTTGCCCCGCGCCCACGGTAGTGCCCTGTTCACCCGTGGTGAAACACAGGCTCTGGTCAGCACCACTCTGGGAACGGCCAGTGATGAGCAACGGATGGACAACATCCAGGGGATGGAGTTCAAGAAGTTCATGTTGCACTACAATTTCCCTCCGTTCTGTGTTGGTGAAACCAGCATGCGTCTGTTCCCGGGTCGTCGTGAGATTGGCCACGGCATGTTGGCCGAGCGTTCGGCCACTAAGATTATGCCGGAATTTGATGACTTTCCTTATACCGTGCGCATTGTGTCGGAAATCCTCGAATCGAACGGATCTTCCTCCATGGCGTCTGTTTGTGGTGCATCAATGTCATTGATGGACGCAGGTGTTCCGGCCAAGGATGCTGTTGCCGGTATTGCCATGGGTCTGATTAAGGAAGGCGATGATATTGCCATCCTGTCTGATATTCTCGGCGATGAAGACCACCTGGGTGACATGGACTTTAAAGTCACCGGCACCAAAGAGGGTGTTGCCGCTCTGCAGATGGATATCAAGATCGACGGTGTCACCCGCGACATCATGCAACGTGCCCTGGCTCAGGCCAAAGAGGGTCGTCTGCATATTCTCGGCGAGATGGCTAAGGCGATCTCAGCTCCGCGTGAAGACATGTCTCCTTATGCGCCCCGTATTACCACTGTCTTTGTTAAGCCTGACCAAGTACGTACGGTCATTGGTTCTGGTGGTAAAACAGTTCGCGGTATTATTGAGGCGACCGGCTGTGGTATCGATATCGAGGATGATGGTCGCATCAACATCTCTTCAAGCAATGGAGACGCGGCCAAAGCCGCTGCTCAGATGATCAAAGAACTGACCCAGAGTCCTGAAGTCGGCAAACTGTACAACGGTACGGTCAAGAAGATTATGGATTTCGGCGCATTTGTTGAAATTTTCTCCGGCACTGACGGTCTGGTCCATGTCAGTGAGTTGGCCAAAGAGCGCGTCAACAAGGTGACGGATATTCTCAATGAGGGCGACAAGGTGCTGGTCAAGTGTATCGGTGTTGATCGTCAGGGTAAAATCAAGCTGTCTCGTAAGGAAGCTCTGGGTCAGGAATTGCCTGAAGAAGAGTAACCCTTTTCAGCGGGCTTCTGACTGCCTGCAGCATTGTTAAATAGCTCAACAGTAGAGTCCTTGTCATCATCTGCTAAGATGTATAAGGACTCTATTTTTTTGGGAAACGCTATCTGTGTTATGCAATGTTTGAAGGCGGCGTTATCCGTTTTAACTGATTTCACAAAATGAATACATTGCTGCTAATTGCCGGTGCTGATCAACTGTGCCGGTCGATATCAAGGGGCCTGTATGGTTGAAAAGTCAATATTGCCGAATGGCATCCGGGTGCTCACCGAAAACATTCCTCAGGCGCATTCCGTCAGTATTGGTATCTGGGTGGTGAACGGCTCTCGGCATGAGAGTCTTGAGCAGGCGGGTATCTCCCATTTTGTTGAGCATATGTTGTTTAAAGGTTCGGCAAATTGTTCAACCTTGGATATTTCGAAAAAAGTCGATGCTCTGGGGGGGCCACTCAATGGCTTTACTGGAAGAGAATATAGCTGCCTCCACTTGAGAACCTTGCCGGAAAAGCTCTCATTGGCCATTAATCTGATGGCAGAGCTGTTGTTGAAGACCTGTTATGATCCGGATGAGGTGGAGAAGGAACGACGCGTTATCCTTCAGGAAATCGAGCGGCTTAACGCCTCTCCAGATGAAAAAGTCCATGATCTGTTTTCCCAGACTTTCTGGCCGGATAATGCTTTAGGCCGTCCGGTTTTAGGAACGGTGGAATCTGTTCAAAAAATCACCCGTGACGCGTTGGTTCACTTTACCCGTGAACGCTATATCAATTCCAGTCTGATCATCAGTATTGCCGGTAATGTCGGCCATGGTCAGGTGCTTGAGCATGTGATTACGGCATTTGCACCGGTTTCTGCCTTATGCCCGTTGACGGAGCAGGCCGAACCGTTGCCGGTTAAGGCCGTGAGTCTCGAGCCTTTGGTCGGAACACAGGCCCATATCTGTCTCGGAACCGAGGCACTTTCGCAATCGCATCCGAATCGTTTTGCCGGCATGCTGCTTAATGCTGTTTTGGGCGGAGGGATGAGTTCCCGTTTGTTTCAGTCTCTTCGCGAGGAAAATGGCCTCGTCTACGCGACTTATAGTTACCTCAATTCTCATTCTGATTCGGGGGCAATGGTCTCTTATGCGACGACGTCGGCAACGCAGGCTGGTGAGGTCGTCGCATTGATCCTCGAACAGCTTGATCATTTGCGCCATCATGCCGTTTCAGCCGAAGAGCTGGATGCGGTGCGACAACGGCTTCAGGATCGTTTGAAGATGTCTTTGGACAGTACCTACAGCCGTATGGAACGGATGGCGTTAAGTGAGATTTTTCAGGGGGAATATGTTTCTGTGCGCAGTGTGATGCGCGAATTGGCCAAAGTTACTCCGGATAATTTGTGTAAATTGGCCCATTACCTGATGAGTAATGATTCTTTGTGTCTATGTATTATCGGCGATGTTGACGATCAAGCGGAAAAATTGCAAAATATCAGTTTTTAACCGCTGTTAGTGGAGAAAGGCTGATCATTGACATGACAGAGCCGGTGTGTGTGCAATTCAAAAAGCTTGATCCCCGAGCTAAAATTCCTCAGTACATGACAACTCACGCGGCTGGATTGGATCTGTGCGCGGTTCTTGATGAGCCTTTGCATCTGGTTCCGGGACAACGTGTGCTCGTTTCAACCGGTTTGGCCATGGCGCTACCCGTTGGATTTGAAGGGCAGGTGCGTCCGCGTTCGGGGCTCGCTTGGCGTGACGGTGTGACCTTGGTGAACACACCGGGAACCATCGATGCCGATTACCGCGGTGAGGTCAAAATTATTCTCATCAACCATGGTACTAAAGAGGTGACGATTGAGCATGAGGAACGGATTGCCCAATTGATCATTGCTCCGGTCGTTCAGGCCAGGCTGTGTGACGTTGAGACTTTGGATGAGACGGACCGAGATCGCGGTGGGTTCGGTCATACAGGAAGAGGTTGAAAAAATGTTTGTGTTAAAGAGTCAGAGTGATGAAACTCTGCAGGAATATCCCTGTGATTACATGTTCAAGGCTTTTGGCCCCAGTGCGCCCGAGCATCGGTTCGCCGAGAAGGTTCATGGTGCCGTCAATCAGGTCTTACCTGTTTCTCAGGACGCCATAAAGCAGCGCCCTAGCACCAAAGGGGCTTATGTCTGTGTCTCGGTATTGACCTACTTGCACAATGAACAGCAACGTCAGGAGATCTATCGTCTGCTGCAGAATATTGACGGGTTGAAATATCTGTTATGATGCTCTCAATTAATCCGGACAATCCGCAACAACGCTATATTGACCAAGTGGTCGAGTGTCTGAGGCGCGATGGGGTCATTGCTTATCCTACCGATACCATTTATGGGGTGGGCTGCGACATCTTTAATAAAAAAGGGATCAAAAAGATCTATCAGCTTAAACGTCGCGATGTCAAAAAACCGTTTTCGTTTATCTGTTCCGACCTGTCTGAGATCTCCAGATATGCGCATGTGAGTAATATGGCGTTCAAGATCATGAAGCGCCATCTTCCCGGGCCCTACACCTTTGTCCTCGACGCCTCACGTGTTGTTCCAGACCTGGTGATGACGAAACAACGCACCGTAGGTATTCGTATGCCGGATAATGCCATCACCCTGGAGATCGTTCGTCAGCTCGGCCATCCGTTGGTCACCACCAGTGCCAATATTTCCGGCGACGAAACCTATCAGGATCCCAGCCTGATTCATGATGACTGGGGAAAGCATCTCGATATGGTTGTCGATGGTGGGCGTCTTTACGGTGATCCCTCAACGGTGATCAGCTTGCGTAACGACCAGATCGAAGTGCTGCGCCAGGGCTGTGGACCCACTGACTGGATTCACCAACTGTAACTTTTTGCCAGGAGATCTGTGTGAAAACAATTACCGTCGTTTTCTATGACCGCGAGTTTGCCGGCGAGTGGACGTATGACCTCGATGAGCAAAAAATCCAGCCATTTTTTGATGCTCTCAACGCTGAATTGAATTCAGCAGGAGTTCAATTCGACTTTTGCAATGAACCTAATATTACCCTGCGAGTCAACGGATACGGTGATTTGCTCAACAGTATCCGTATTCGTTCACCGGAGGATGGTTTCTCCAGCCTGTGTCTGGGACAGTTTATCGGTCCCAGCCCGGATACCGATCTGCTGGCCGATATCAAACGTGGAGTAAGGCGGGTTGCGTTCTCTCCGGAAAGTATCGTTCCTGCCGGTGGTGACGCGATCTGTCACAATTGCGGTTGCGGCTGCTGATATTCCAGCCCGTATCCGGGCGAACCACAATACTGTAAATCGTACTTGCTTATTGTGACTTATTTGGTTATTAATGACCCGATAACGATTAACCTTCAGAAGGGTAGCTTATGAATTTTCCAGTCTGGTTTCTCCCGGAAACAGGAGGAGGACTCCTGATCGCCATCATGGCGGTTACACACGTTTTTGTGTCGCATTTTGCTGTCGGTGGTGGCTTGTATCTGGTCATGACCGAACATAAAGCTCGGCGCGAAAACGACGACCAGTTGCTTGAATTTGTCAAAAAACACGCCAAATTCTTTATGCTTCTGACCATGGTTTTCGGTGGTGTTACCGGGGTTGGGATCTGGTTTACCATCGGTTTGATCCAACCCGATGCAACCTCTAAACTGATCCATACGTTTGTCTTTGGCTGGGCGGCGGAATGGGTGTGGTTTCTGGTCGAAATCATTGCTCTGATTATCTACTACTATAAATTTGATAGTATGGATGAACGGACGCATCTCAAGGTGGGGTGGATTTATTTTGCCGCCGCCTGGTTGAGCCTGTTTCTGATTAACGGCATTATCGGTTTTATGCTGACTCCCGGTGAATGGGTCAATAACCATCAATTTTTCTCCGGATTCTTCAATCCGACGTTCTGGCCGTCACTGTGGTTCCGTTTTGCCATTTCCACCTTGTTGGCCGGGGTTTTTGCTTTCTTCACGACCGCGTTTATCGATGTTGAAGCCTTTCGTCTGAAAATGACCCGCTATTCATCGTTATGGTGTCTGTTGTCGCTTGTCGTGGTTATTCCTACCGGCTATTGGTATCTGCAGGTTCTTCCTTCAGGGCCGCAGGAGATTCTCTCGGCGTCACCGACAATCAAGGCGATGGTCAAACTTGGTGCGTTCAGTGCTGCCGGGTTTATCGTCTTCCTGACGCTGTTTACCCTGATAAAACCACGCTGGCATAATCTGGTCACTGCTGTTCTGGTTGCCGTGTGTGCCTTTGGCATGATGGGATCATTTGAGTGGATTCGTGAAGCGGACCGCCGCCCCTTTGTTATTCGTGAAATGCTCTATTCCAACGGTATCCCTGTTGATCAGGTTGAACAACTCAGCGAGGGTTTTCTGGCTCAGTCAAAATGGAGTGCCATCAAAGTGATTGATGCCGACAATGTTCAGCAGGCTGGAGCTGAATTGTTCAAGCTGCAATGTTATGCCTGCCATACGCTCGACGGTATTAACAATGACATTCGTTCGCGTACGGCGACGATCAATTTTAATGGCATGGTTAAGTACCTCGGCACCATGCATCAGCGACGTCCTTTTATGCCACCGTTTGTTGGCAATGAACTGGAGAAAAAGGCCTTGGCCTCCTATTTGGTCGGTACCTTGCATGGCAAAGAGACCCATGTGTTTGATGAACCTGAGCTGACAATCAATCTCGGTCAGAAGATGCTTGAAGATGAATGCACCGTCTGTCATGGCGTTGATCTTGTCATGGACTGGGGGGAGTTTCTCAGTGCTGAAGAAGTGCGTTCCGGGCTGCTTAATCTGAGTCAGATCGATAGCTCTATGGATGATTTTTCCGGGACACCGGAAGAGTTGGCTGCCGTAGTGGCCACCATCAAAGGACAAGCTGCTCCCGCAGCACCGACTGAGCTCTCAGGAAAAAGCTTGCTCGAAGAGGAATGCAGCATGTGTCATGGCACGGATATCATTTATGACTGGGCTGCGCCGCTCAGTCCAGATGAGGTGCGACATGGGTTGTTGACTCTGAGTCAGATCGACAGCTCAATGGAGGATTTCTCTGGAACGCCGCAAGAGCTTGCTGCATTGGTGACGGCATTGAAGGGGATGATGGCGCAACCCTCCGTCTCGGCTCAAGCGATTCTCGATGACGAATGCAGCATGTGCCACAGCGCTGATCTGGTCATTGAGTGGGCCGCAGCATTAAATCGTGAAGGGATTAATCACGGTTTGAAACACCTCAGTGAGATCAACAGTTCCATGGATGATTTTACCGGACGTGATGATGACTTGGAGGCCTTAACAGACTATCTGGTCAACTCGGCCAAAGGAGGAACACAATGATGTCACTGGTGCCGACTCCCGATGCCTTGCCGATGGCGTCCGGGTATTTTGAACTGCTGTTGCTGTTGACGTTTCCTCTTCATCTGGTGTTCATGAACGCCATGCTGGGAGGGACTATGCTGGCGATCTGGGCGCATTTCAAACGTGAACCGGTCCATGAACGGCTGGCTTATAAAATTGCTCAGGTGCTCCCGTTACTGATTGCTTTTGCCATTAACTTTGGTGTGCCGCCATTGCTGTTTGTTCAGGTGGTCTATGGTCACTTGATCTACTCAAGCTCGGTGCTCATGGGTGTTTTCTGGCTCAGTGTCATTCCGGTTCTGCTGACGGTTTACTATGCGGTTTACATCTACGATTTCAAGTTCTGGAGTCTTGGGCGCCGCGGTTTACCGATCCTGATGTTTGCAGGCGTGCTGATGCTGATGATTGCCTTTTTGTTCAGCAACAATATGACGCTCATGCTGACTCCGGAGACCTGGGACATCTATTTCAAAAACAGCAGTGGAACGTTCCTTAATCTGGCTGAGCCCACCCTGTGGCCGCGTTATCTGCATATGCTGGTTGGTGCAACTGCCATTGGTGCTTTAGTAATTGCCCTTCTTGGCCGTTTATGGGCAAAACAGGATGCTGAAGTTGGTGAGCTGGCGCAGCGGGTTGGTTTGCGCGTTTTTCTTGCTGTCACCTGTGTGCAGATTATGGTTGGTCTGTGGTTCTTGGTTGCGCTACCCGCAGATGTCATGATGATGTTTATGGGCCGTAACCTTTTCGCCACAGCGGTTTTTCTGGTGGCGATTGCCACGGTCATGGGGGTGATCTTCCTGGCGGTGAAACGCCGTCTGGTCTTGTGTGGCGGTCTGGCTCTGTTGTTACTTTATCTGATGAGCCTGATGCGCGCTTTTGTCCGAACCGGCTATGTTGACAATCTTTTTGTGACACAGATTGTTGAAGCGCAACGGGATTTCTCCCCCTTGCTTTTGTTTGTCGTGACGTTGGTTATCGGGCTTCTGTTGATCTTCTGGATGATCAAAGTCTCTTTGCAGGCTCAGGAAAACTGATCTGCATGGAGTGTGAAGCTGATTTATTGGCTTGAACGGCAGCGCGTTGCCCGTTCAAGGTGCTGAAACGCTGTCGTGGGTATATGGTGCGTTTTAAGCGACATGCAAAGAAAAAGCCCTTGCCGTTTGGCAAGGGCTTTTTTAATGGGGTAGAAGGCGAACCTTGAGGCTTTAGCCGTAAATGAGCCACGTTGTTATTCTGCCTTTTTTCTGTTTGTGACAATCCGTTGTGGCAAGCCTTAGATCCCTGGCTTTGGCCGAGTGAAGTGCTGACTGATTATTTGATCGTTACTCGACCGGAATCCATTGGTAGAGGTAGCTGGACAGGTCACTGAACATATTGAAAAACAACATGATGCCAACCACTATCATGAGAACGCCTGTGATGATCTCCATGATTCTGATGTGCTTTTTAAAGCGGTTAAACACGTTGAGAAAGCCATGGAACAGTAGTCCGGAGAGCATGAATGGGATGCCCAGTCCGGCAGAGTAGCAACACAACAGCAGAACCGCCTGGGCTGTATCGCTGGAGGTGCCGGCTGCCAGGATAAAGATCGCCATGAGAATCGGGCCGACACAGGGACTCCAGCCAGCTGAAAAAGCGACACCGACAAGAAAGCTGCCCAAATAGCCACTGGGCTTGTTGCGAATCGTGACCCGTTTATCTCCCAGCAACACACCAAAATGAAACAATCCGGTCATGTGAATACCGAACAGGAAGATCATCAGACCACCACCGCGCTGAAGCCAGATCAACCAATCCTGCATAGCTTGGTTCAGTGAGCCTGCAATAATCCCCAGCAGGATGAAGACTGTGCTGAAGCCAAGAACAAAGGCCAGTGAATGGCTGGCTACCTGCCAACGAATTTTTGAACTGGGGTGGTCCTGCTTTAGCTCGCCAAATGAAATTCCGGTGATATAGGTAATAAATGACGGGATCAGCGGCAGTACGCAGGGGGAGAAAAACGACAGGAGCCCGGCACTGAACGCCACGGAAAACGTAGGGATATTTGCTGCTTCGTTTAACATAGTCACCTTGGGGGAATAAGTGAGGTTTGAGATTCATTGATGGTGTATTCACAGCTCTGAACTGTATTCATGCCATCCTGTCGTAAACAGCCTTTCGAGTCAAGCCAATGTGGTTGGTGCCCCTGATTCGTTCAGATGTTTTTCTGCGATTTTTCCAGCCCGCAAGGTGCACTGATATCAGACAGAGCTGTATCGGGATAACTGACCTGAAAAAAGCGGTTGTGATGCAATCTGTTGCGAATTGGTAGCGGTATACAGAGCCTTTCAACAAAGGAGAATTATTGTTTTTTTAGTTTTGTGAAAGTCGGTATCAGATATGCATGTTAAAAAATATCTCTCATTTCCGATCGTCCCATGCACACATGAACTATATATAAAAGGAGTACGTGATGAAAATCGCACTGGTTGTTGATGATGAACCGTTGATTCGCCGTAAAGTATCTGAATTGCTTGAAAATTATGGCTTTGATCAAATCATTGAGGCAGAAAACGGTCAGGAAGCCTTGCTGCTTGCGGTGACTCACAAACCGGTTTTAATCGTCATGGATGTGACCATGCCTGTCATGAATGGAATCAATGCTGCTAAAAAAATAGGCATTGAGGCACCGGCGCCGATCGTTTTACTGACCGGCAACACCGATGCCCAAACCATTTCCGAGGCCCGTGATGCCGGCGTGATGAGCTATCTGGTTAAACCGTTTCGTGATGAGCAGCTCTACCCGGCGGTTGAATTGGCAATGCATCAATATATGGCAGTGTCCTCGTTGCAGGATCAGGTGAGTAAACTCGAGGAGACATTGGAAACACGTAAGCTGGTGGACAAAGCCAAAGGTGTGCTGATGGGGACGGGACTGAGCGAGCCCGAAGCGTATCGCAAAATGCAGAAGCTGGCCATGAGTAAGCGGAAAACGTTGAAGCAGGTGGCTGAAGCTATTCTGATGATGGCAGACTAGCCCGTTATGGCGGTTCTGGCGCTTAATCGTTGCAATCATCCGCCCTGGGCGATTGCCTCCTACCATTTCAATCGTGAACCAAAACCGATTGAGATCTCCGGAGTGCGCCATGCCCACCATGGATTGTTTGAACGATTGAGCCGCATAGTAAGCATGGAAGACAGGGCTCAGCAACTGTATGACTATATGGATGTCACGTTTCAGTTGCATCAATGGCAGCGCGAAGAAACCCGCTCCAGCCAGAAGAGCCTTAAGAACAGTTATCTGCGCTTTTTACGCGGCTGGATGTTTGATTCAAACTCTATTGAGGGGGCTGTTCTTAAAGGATGGGTGGAAAGTCGTATCGGACTTTCACCCACTTTTCATAACGTGCCGATTCCCACATTGGAATGCGAAGGCTATTTGCAATACCTTAAAGACCGCATGAAGGGTGCGGCACGCACTAATGCTATCAATGACCAACTGGATATTCTATATGAATATGTCCAGGCCGAATTGGCCTACCGGTTTCCTGAGCAGCAATGGCGTACCCTGTATCGCGGTATTAATGATTTTGAGGAACATCAGATTCTTGAACAACAGTCAAAACGACGTTACCTGATACAATTGAACAACCTCAACTCTTTTACGACAGATTTTGAACGTGCCTGGGAATTCGGCAGCCGGGTTATGGTAGCTAAGGTTCCTTTGTGCAAAGTCCTTTTTCAAAGTGATATGTTTCCGTCTTCCCTGCTCAAAGGTGAGGATGAAGTGATGGTCATTGGTGGCCAGTTTGAAGTGGAGATCCAAATCGGTGGATAACCGTTCGAAACAGACAATGCAAAAAGATGATTCTCAAGAACAGAAACTTCTTCGCGCTTACCATGCCATTGGCGATGAACTCATTTCCCTGGCATCTCTTCCTGAGTTGCTCAATAAGATTCTTGAGATTTCCAAAAATGTGTTTCAGTTCGAAAATGCCATTATGCGTCTGGTGTCTGACGATGGCAAAGAACTGGTGCTGGCCGCCTCGTATGGCTATCCCGATCCGGCAATCAAGCGCAAGCTGCAGATGGGCGAGGGGATTATGGGCCGTGTTGCCGCCAGTGCGGCTCCGGTGTTGATCGACAATGTCACTGAAGACCATGATTATATTCCCGGTATCCCTGACGCGCGTTGTGCCTTGTGTGTCCCGTTGGTGGCCCGTGATCGGGTGATCGGCGTGTTCAATGTTGAAAGTCATCAGGAAGGCACGTTTCATTCCGAGGATGTTGCGCCGCTGATGACGATGGCTGCGCATGCGGCGATTGCCATTGAAAATGCCCGTCTTTATGAGCGCACCAGTCAGTTAACGGAACGTTTTCGCCAGCTGCACCAATTCAATGACCGTATTCTGCAAAGCACCACTCTGGGAATTTACACCCTTGATGCCAATCTGTGTATCACCTCGTGGAACAAGCGGATGGAAAAAGCTAGTGGCATGACGGAGAACCAGGTTCTCGGTCGTCCTTTGTTGACGCTGTTTCCGGTGCTCGCCGAAGAAGGATTTGATGATCGACTTAACCGGGTGTTGAGAACCGGTAAGCCGGAGAAACTGCAGTTGATCCATAACAATCTTCAGGGACAGCGGCGTGTTCAGAAACGGCGTCTGAGTCCTTTAAAAGATGGCGATGTGACCACCGGCGTGGTGATTGTCGTTGAAGATATTACCGAATTTAAAGGGCTGCTCGATCAGATGATCCAGTCCGAAAAGCTTGCCGAAATTGGTCGGTTGTCCAGTGGAGTTGCTCATGAGATCAATAACCCATTGGAGGTAATCTCCTATAGTGCCCAACTGTTGTTACGGGAAGAAAGTCTGTCTGATTTTCATCAGGAGTTGTTGACCCGTATCGGCAGTGAGGTGGAACGACTTCAGGCGTTGACCAGTGGCCTGCTGGGCTTCTCTCGCAGCGGCAGCATGAAAAAATCACGCATTGATGTCAATGAGGTTCTCGAACAGGTTCTGACCTTCATCGGCTATCAGATTCAACGGGGTCAGCATGAAGTGGTGCGCGACTATGGTGAGGTGCCGGCGATCATGGCAGACCCCAATCAGCTCAAGCAGGTGTATATCAACCTGATCATGAATGCCGTACAGGCCATGAAGGCACCGGGCATCATTACTCTAACAACGCGTGCATTGCCTTACGGAGTGGAGATCGATATTTCTGACACCGGTGATGGTGTTGAGGAAGCGATTCGCGACAAGATCTTTGAACCCTTTTACACCACCAAACCCGAAGGGGAAGGGACCGGGTTAGGTCTTTATCTGTGCCGGAAGATCATGTCCGACCACGAGGGCTCACTCAATTTTGAATCAACCCTCGGCGAGGGCAGTCGCTTCATTATCCGTCTGCCATTGAGGACTCGATAAGTCAGCAAAAGCCCATGTATACGCGGGTTGCTTGTTAACTACTCAGTGCCTGTTAGGGATGCATTAAATTTAAGCACCGTGGATGTTGCCGCAGTGGGCAAAGTCGATATTTACGGGGTTTTCAATTTTGGCACACCCCGTGCAATATGTTGTTAACTAAAATGAGCCCGTATCATGAGTGACGGGTTGGTCGATGAAAAAGACTAAAAACAAGATTTGACCAGGATGTAAAAATCCTGACAGATAAAATTTTAGGTCCTGTTGCAACAACGGCGTTGCTTTATCAGGCGAGGCTAGGGCAAAGGCGCTCTGACGACTTGACGCATGATTTCATGCGAAAAGTTTCAGGCGCCTTTTTCATTTTTAATTTTCAACAGGAGAACCAGGACATGAAGAAAATTGAATGCATCATTAAGCCATTCAAGCTCGATGACGTGAAAAATGCGATTACCGAACTCGGGATTGCAGGAATGACGGTAAGTGAAGTAAGAGGCTTTGGCCGTCAGAAAGGGCACAGTGAACTTTATCGCGGTGCTGAATATCAAATCGATTTTATCCCTAAGGTAAAAATCGAGCTGGTGGTTTCAGACGATCAGGTTGCCGACCTTGTCGCATCCATCCAGAAGGCTGCCTGTACCGGTCGTATTGGCGATGGCAAGATCTTCGTTATGCCCGTCGAAGAATCTGTCCGGATTCGCACCGGTGAAACTGCTGACGATTCGCTGTAATCCCAACGATAATCTAAAGAAACAGGAGAACGTGAAATGAAGAAGTTGAAATTACTTACTCTGGTGGCTCTGCTTATCGCACTCCCCTCTCTGGCTCTGGCCGAGGAGGAAGCCGTCTCTGAAATGACCTATATCCTCAACACCTTTTCTTTCCTGATCAGTGGTGTTCTGGTTATGTGGATGGCTGCTGGTTTTGCCATGCTTGAAGCTGGTCTGGTTCGCTCCAAAAACGTTGCAACAATCTGCTTGAAAAACATTGCTCTGTTCGGTGTTGCCGGTATCCTCTTTTACCTGATCGGCTACAACCTGATGTATATGAATGTTGACGGTGGCTTTATGGGCTCCTTCGCTGTTTGGGGTGCTGATGATGCTGCTGCTCTGGCAGGTGACTATTCTGCCGGTTATTCGGCTGGTTCTGACTGGTTCTTCCAGATGGTATTCTGCGGCGCAGCCTGCTCTGTTGTTTCCGGTTGTGTAGCTGAGCGTATCAAACTGTGGTCCTTCCTGCTGTTCTGCGTCGTGTTGACCGGTATTATCTACCCGATCCAAGGGTCCTGGGGCTGGGGCGGCGGTTGGCTGTCAGCTATGGGCTTCTCCGACTACGCCGGTTCCACTCTGGTTCACTCCTGCGGTGGTTGGGCTGCTTTGACCGGTGCCATTATTCTGGGTGCACGTAAAGGGAAGTACAGCAGCGACGGTCGTGTTAACCCGATCCCCGGTTCTAACATTCCTATGGCCACTATCGGTACTTTCATCCTGTGGATGGGGTGGTTCGGTTTCAACGGTGGTAGTGCTCTGGCTCTGGGTGTTGCCAGCTCCGCCATTGAGCAAGGCGCTGTTTACATCAACACCAACCTGGCTGCCTGTGGCGGCATGATCGCTGCGATGATCGCTGTTCAAATCATGTACAAAAAGACAGACGTTACCATGGCTCTTAACGGTGCTCTGGCTGGTCTGGTCAGCATCACTGCCGGTCCTGCAGCTCCCAGCCCGGGTGCCGCGATTCTGATCGGTGCTGTTGGTGGTGTTCTGGTTGTCCTGGCTGTTCCTTTCTTCGATAAACTTAAGATCGACGATGTTGTTGGTGCCCTGTCTGTCCACTTGGTGTGCGGTATCTGGGGAACCCTGGCTGTACCTTTCTGCGACGATGGCACCAGCTTCCTGACTCAGCTGATCGGCGTTGTCTCCATCGGTGCCTTTGTGGTCGTGACCAGCTCCATCGTTTGGTTGGCCATCAAGTTCACTATCGGTGTTCGTTGCGACGAAGAAGACGAGTACCGTGGTCTGGATATCGCTGAGATCGGTGTTGAAGCGTATCCTGACTTCCAGGCTGTGACCAACAAGCGTTAATGTCTCAATTACTCTGCCATCCCAATCTGGGATGGCAGAGAGTAAAGCCTCTCAAATCCGCATGGGTGCGGAGATGACTGCCACATCATCGAGATCGTTCCAAAGAGTGGAACGGCCTCAATTAACAAAGAAAAAGGAGAGTAAGATGCAAAAATTTAATGTAGCTCTGGTAGGACTGATCATGCTTCTGGTGGGACTGTGCTCCACTGCTTCCGCCCTGGAGGTTTCCGGTGACGCTTATGTCGGCATTTATGACAAGTACCTGTGGCGCGGTTTCGACCTTAGCGGCAGCATGCCTGTTGCTCAAGGTGGTGTTGATGTTTCTGCCGGCAACTTCACTTTCGGTTACTGGACCAACCTGCAATTGTCCACCGATGAAGGTGAGGGTTTCACCTCTGGTGAGGCAACTGAAACAGATATCGTCATCGATTACAGCCGTGATCTCAACGACATGGTTTCCATCAGTGTTGGTAACATCTTCTACCAGCTTGAAGGCATGGACGACACCAACGAGATCTACCTGGCAGTTGCTCTGAATACTATTCTCAGTCCCTCTTTAACTATTTACTACGATTGGGACAAAGCTGACGAAGACGGCCTGTTCTACACACTGTCCTGTGGTCACGACATTGCTCTGTCTGATGCTCTGAGCCTGAGCCTCGGCGCACTGGTCAGCTACAACCAGTCCAGTGACTATTCTGTTGGCGATTATGATGAGTTTCACAACTACGAGCTGAGCGCTGCCGTTGACTATGCAGTGACTGAAAACATCAGTGTTGGTGCTTCCTTCATGTTCTCCGAAGGTATCAGCGACGAAGCTTGTGATGCGATCGACTCTGAAATGGTTTCCGGTGCTGGTGTTACACTGGCATTCTAAGAGATCGTATCGCATAACCTGAATTTCAGGTGAATACGGCAATGGGGCCGTCAGCCATAGAGGTTGACGGCCCTCTTTATTCCGGGAGGAAACGTGTCCCTCACGACACAACATATTGAACGGGCCCAGGCGGCATTTCTTGGTTTAGCCATTGGTGATGCACTCGGGGCAACGACGGAATTTATGACCCCCAACGAGATCAAGGCTAAGCATGGTACCCACCGAACCCTGTGTGGTGGTGGATGGTTAAATATCAAGCCGGGCCATGTCACCGATGACACTGAGATGTCTATGGCGATCGCCAATGCTGTGTTGACGCAGGGGGAATGGAGCCAGATAGAGATTGCCGATGCCTTTGTCACCTGGATGAAAAGTAAGCCCATCGATATCGGATCGACGGTACGCAAGGGGATCCGTACCTATATGACCAAAGGAACCTTGGGCATGCCCCGTAATGATTGGGATGCCGGTAATGGGGCCGCCATGCGTATGGTTCCGGTGGCTATCTATACCCTTGGTGATGAGGAGTTGTATAAACGATGTACTCTGGAACAGGCGCATTTGACCCACAATCACCCTTTGTCGGATGCCGGGACGTTGTGCGTGGGTGAAATGGTTCAGGCCGCCATTCTCGGTGCGGATCGTTTTCAGTTGCATGAATGTACCCGTCGGCTGACCGATGACTTCCCGAACTTTAAGTTTCAGAATTACCGCGGCAATGCCTCCGGCTATATTGTCGACACGCTACAGACGGTTTTTCACTATCTGTTTACCACGGCCAGCTTTGAAGAGTGTTTGGTAGGAATCGTCAATCAGGGTGGTGATGCCGATACCACCGGTGCCATTGCCGGTATGATCGCCGGGGCATTTTACGGCATGGATGCCATTCCACGTCAGTGGAAAAATAAATTGAACAAGAAGGTGCGTCATGAAGTGACTGCTGCGGGGGAGAGGTTGGTCCGTTTATCTCCTCTGGCAACCCGGCTGCAGTGATTTTGTTACACACCCCTCAAGTTACTAAAGGAGAAATGTTATGTCTGATGCAAACGAAAATGGCGCGATGTGTACTCTGGAACGCGCCGCAGAGATTCTTGGAACAACTCCGATGAGTGTTTTGATGCATTTAAAACACAAATTGATGGTCGGTCTTGAAGTCAACGGGCAATGGTATGTGACGCTGGACAGCTTGGAAGCCTATCGTCAGGAAAATGATACGGCCAGCAAGTCGCTGTGTAAAAAACACGATTGTCAGCATTCGAGCTGCGAGTCCTGCTCGTAGCAGATTGCTAGCGCAATCCATTGAACGGCAATTTATCGCTCTGTTCGTCTTCGTTGAACAAGGAGGACCAAATGATTGAGATTAAACCTTCAGATCTTTACTATAAGTATCCCAAAAACCATGAGCGTCGCCAGTTGGCCAAATTCTCCGGATTACCGGATGATGAGCCTTTTGATCGTGATGACCTTTACGAGGTTCTGCCGATGTTTGAGCATGTCATGGATGCTCTCGGAACCGTTGAGGATGTTGTTCTGCACAAGATGGAAGAAGTGCTCGACACCATGCCCGGTTTTGTCCAGACACGCAGTGACGTTTATAAGTACCTGTGTGAAGTGATGTCCGATATGCTGGGGCTCGTGTACAAAAAATGATCGAAGTCAACGCTGATATGTGGTCCTATCTGGAAAAGGCCGTGATTGCTATCACCACCGGTGGTGCAGTCAGTCGCAGTGGCCGCTGCACCATGCCGCGCGGTTGTGCCGCCCAGGCCCGTGAACGGTTCCCCGGACTTGACCAACAGCTCGGACAATTGATTTTAGCGCATGGCAATCATGTGTATTGCCTTGATCATGGTTTGGTCAGTTTTCCCGTTGAGGCGACTCCCTATGAGGTTCCCAGCCTGGCTTTGATTGAACAGTCCTGTGATGAGCTCGTGACTCTGGCTGATGAAAAAGGATGGCGGCAGGTTGTTGTGCCGCGACCGGGATGTGGTGGCGGTGGCCTGAGTTGGGGCGATGTCCGACCCATTATAGAGCGATACTTTGATGATCGATTTATCATCATCAGTTTATAAAAAGAGACAAGGATAAATATTATGCAAACCGCACAAAAAGGTGACAAAGTCAGTATTCACTATATAGGTACACTGGATAATGGGCGGATTTTCGACAGCACGGAAGGGGCAGATCCCTTGGTCTTTACCATTGGAGCCCATGAGGTGTTTCCGATCCTTGAAGAGGCTGTGATCGGCATGCAAGTCGGCCGGGCTAAAAATGTTGTGATCCCTTCGGATCAAGCGTATGGTCCGCGTCGTGATGAAAATGTCGTGGTTTTTCATCGCAGTAAATTGCCTGCCGATATGGAACCGACTGTCGGCCAGAAGATGCAGATTCGTTTGCCGAATTCCAACGATGAAGTCATCATGTTGGTGACAAAAGTTGAGGGAGATGAGGTGACTTTGGATGGGAATCACTTCCTGGCCGGGCTTGATCTGACCTTTGCCATTCAGTTGGACAACATTGAACCAGCGTGATGCATCTTTGTTCACCAGTAAGGCAGCAGACGATTAAATAATAATCAAAGCCTGAAAAATAGTTGATGTGGTTTTGGATTGTAAACAGTATTTAGTTTTGTAAGTTGCCGATAAATAAGTGATAAAATATTTTTTATAGTTTTTGGCACACCGCCTGCATTAAAAAGAGTCGTAACACAAAACAACAATGAATGCGGAAACAGAGTGGTTTTCCGCTTTTGATGGCAACGGAGCCTGCAGCAGAATTTTCTTTTTGAGAATTTTGTTGCAGGCTTTTTATTTGCCATCACAAAACAGAATTAAGCGACACAAGGTTGCTGTCGCGCAGGGTAACGGGGCCCCATCTGAATCGGATCAGGTGGGGCTTCACATTTTTTAAGATTGGTCCAGACTCACAGTCGGACCGAAAATGAAAGGGTAAAACAATGGCAGAGAAAAAAATGCGTCAGATTGCAATCTACGGTAAAGGCGGCATCGGTAAATCTACAACCACTCAGAACACGGTTGCCGGTCTTGCCAGCCTCGGTAAAAAAGTCATGATCATCGGTTGTGACCCGAAAGCTGACTCCACCCGCCTGATTCTGCACGCGAAAGCCCAGGAAACTGTCATGGACAAGGTTCGCGAGCTGGGAACTGTTGAGGACCTTGAGCTGGAAGATGTATTGAAGTGGGGTTACGGCGACGTTAAATGTGTTGAGTCCGGTGGCCCTGAGCCGGGTGTTGGTTGTGCCGGTCGTGGTGTTATCACCGCCATCAACTTCCTCGAAGAAGAAGGCGCATACACCGACGACCTCGACTTTGTTTTCTATGACGTTCTTGGTGACGTTGTTTGCGGTGGTTTCGCGATGCCGATTCGTGAAAACAAAGCCCAAGAGATCTACATTGTTGTTTCCGGTGAGATGATGGCTATGTACGCTGCTAACAATATTTGTAAAGGTATTGTTAAGTATGCGGCTTCCGGTAGTGTTCGTCTGGCGGGCCTGATTTGTAACAGCCGTAACACCGATTGCGAGGCTGAGCTGATTGAAGCTCTGGCGGCTAAGCTCGGCACTCAAATGATCCACTTTGTTCCTCGTGACAACCAAGTACAACGCGCTGAGCTGCGTCGTATGACTGTTATCGAGTACTCTCCTGACCACAAGCAGGCAAACGAATATCGCCAACTGGCTCAAAAAATTAACGACAATACCATGTTTGTTGTTCCGACTCCGCTGGAGATGGAAGAGCTCGAAGGATTGTTGATGGAATTCGGCATTATGGAAGTTGATGATGAAGAAAACGTCGGTAAAGCCGAAGGCGAATAATTAAAATACGGCTTGTTTGACGGGATAAATGGCTTAAGGGCGGTCCCTCTCCGCCCTTGCTTTACCCGCTAACCAAAAGATAAAAAACTCACTGCGGGTTTAAATAGTCTGTAAGTGAAGGAGATAACGTAATGGCAGAGAGAAAACCTATTGAAGGTGTAACCATAGAAAAAACTGAGAAGCTGATTGAGGATACTCTGGCGTTTATGCCAGAGAAAGCGGCCAAGAAGCGTCGCCCTCACGTTGGCGCCAATGAGCCTTCCGCTTCTCCCTGTGCGGTTAAATCAAACCGTAAAATCGTTCCCGGTGTTATGAGCCAACGCGGCTGTGCTTACGCCGGTGCCAAGGGTGTTGTTTGGGGTCCGATTCGTGACATGGTTCACGTTTCCCACGGCCCGATTGGTTGTGGTGTGTACAGCTGGGGTACGCGTCGTAACCTTGTTCAAGGCATTCCCGGTATCACATCGTTCCCTCTGGACTTCACTTCCGACTTCCAGGAGCGTGACATTGTTTACGGTGGTGACATCAAGCTGGAAAAACTGCTGCGTGAAGCGGATGAACTGTTCCCGCTGAACAAAGGTTTGTCGGTATTATCCGAGTGTCCGGTAGGTCTGATTGGTGACGACATCAACGCCGTTACCAAAAAAATGGAAAAAGAACTCGATAAGCTGGTTGTTCCCTGTAACTGCGAAGGTTTCCGCGGTGTCAGCCAGTCACTTGGTCACCACATCTCCAACGACTCTATCCGTGACTTTGTTATCGGCAAGCGTGAGTTTGATGAAGAGCCTGGTCCTTATGACATCGCCCTGATCGGTGACTACAACATCGGTGGTGACGTCTGGGCGGCCAAGCCGATTCTCGAAGAGATGGGCTTGAACGTAAAAGCCATCTGGACCGGTGATGGTGAGATTGAAAAGATTGCAGCCACCTACCAGGTTAAACTGAATGTTATCCACTGTTACCGTTCCATGAACTACATGTGTAAGGTTATGGAAGAGAAGTGGAATATTCCTTGGATCGAGTATAACTTTTTCGGCCCGACTAAAATTGCTGAAAGTATCCGCGCGATTGCTGAACGCTTTGACGACACCATCAAGGAAAAAGGCGAGCAGGTTATCGCTAAGTATACCCCGATGGCCGAGGAGATCATCGCTCAATACAAACCTCGCCTCGATGGCAAAACCGCCATGCTGTTTGTCGGTGGTCTGCGTCCTCGCCACACCGTTGGTGCTTACGAAGACTTGGGTATTCAGGTGACTGGTACCGGTTACGAGTTTGCTCACCAGGACGATTATGATCGTACCGCTCCTGAAATGGCGAAAGGCACCATCATTTATGACGACGTCTCCGAATTCGAATTGGAGAGATACGTTGAAACCATGAAACCTGACCTGGTTGGTAGTGGCATCAAGGAAAAGTATGTCTTCCAAAAAGCTGGCATTCCTTTCCGCCAGATGCACAGCTGGGATTACTCCGGTCCTTATCACGGCTATGAAGGTTTCAAAATCTTTGCCCGTGACATTGACATGGCGATCAACAGCCCGACCTGGAAACTGGTGAAGTCTCCTTTTTAGGCTCTGTTGAACAACATAACGACGTATTAACCCAATTCAGTGGTGGCATTGGCCACTGGTGAATGACAGGGAGATAAAGACAATGACTGAAAATGCAGTTAAAAAAATAACAACTCACACCCCGGAAGAGATCGAGCGGGTGGCCGAGTGGACCAAAACTGAAGACTATAAAGAGAAAAACTTTGCCCGTGAAGCGCTGGTGGTTAACCCGGCTCACGCCTGCCAACCTCTCGGTGCTCAAATGGTTGCCAGTGGTTTTGCTGAAACTCTGCCGTTTGTTCACGGTTCCCAGGGGTGTGCATCTTACTTTCGCAGTACCTTCAACCGTCACTTCCGTGAGCCCTCTGCGGCCACCTGTGATGCGATGACTGAGGACGGTGCGGTATTCGGTGGCCAGAACAACTTGTTTGAAGGTCTGGAAAACGCCTACACGCTGTACAAGCCGAAGATGATGGCCGTTTACACCACCTGCATGCCCGAGGTTATCGGTGATGACCTGACCGCATTTATCAAAAATGCCAAAGCCGCTGGTCATGTTCCTGAGGATCTTCCGATCCCTTATGCCAACACTCCGAGCTTCAACGGCACGCATATTCACGGTTTTGACTCTATGCTCAAAGGCATTCTTGAGTACCTGACCAAAGATCGTAAGGTTGAAGACAAGTGTACCGGCAAGCTGAACCTGATTCCTGGTTTTGACGGCAATATCGGCAATCTGCGCGAGTATCAGCGTATTCTCGATCTGTTTGAGATTCCGTTTGTCATGATGCCGGACATTTCCGAAGTCTTTGACTCAGGTTGTGACGGAAACTACAAGCTGTATCCCGGTGGAACCCCGCTGGAAGAGGCTGCTGAGTCTATCAATGGCAAGGTAACCATGTCCTTGCAAAAGTGGACCACGCCGCACACCATGCGTTTTGTAAAATCAGAGTATTCCGGTGTGCATGAAGTGATGGCCATGCCGATGGGGATTGAGAAGACCGATGCTCTGCTGATGAAACTCAGTGAGCTGTTCGACAAGCCGGTTCCCGAGGAACTGAAAAAAGAGCGTGCCCGTGCTGTTGACGCAATGACAGACGGCCATCAGTATATCCATGGTAAGAAGTTTGCTGTTTACGGCGATCCCGACTACCTGCTGGGTATCGTGTCCTTCCTGCTTGAGATGGGTGCACATCCGCATCACATTGTCTGCTCACGCAGCAACAAGAAGTTCAAAAAAGAGATGGAAGCACTGCTGGAAACTTCTGAGTACGGCGCTGGTTGCACCGTTCATGTGAATCGCGACCTGTGGCACCTGCGCAGCTTGATATTCACAGATCCTGTTGATGGGATTATCGGCGACACCCACGGTAAGTTTGTGGCTCGTGACACAGGGCTGCCCCTGTTCCGCGTTGGTTTCCCGATCATCGACCGTATCAACCTGCACCGTAGTCCAGTTGTTGGTTACCAGGGCGTCATTAACCTGATGTCCATGATCTGCAACAAATTCCTCGATATTAAAGACGAGACTTGTGAAGACCAGTGGTTTGAGATGATGCGTTAAATCACACACTCCCCGAAACGTTGTGTTCCGGGGAGTGGCTCTCAACACTTCTATCGTCGGAAAAATCATGAAGAGCACGAAGATTCAAGTGATTTAACCGACTCCTGGTTCTCGGTTAGGGAAGCTTGTCTTCGTGCTCTTTGTGCCTTAAACAGCACAGCTGAGCGGCTGAGTCGGTCAACGCTGAACTGTGCTGTTTACGGAAGACTTTTTTCCGCCAGACGAATCGGCAGTGATCAAAAGCAAGAGGATGAATATGCAGAGAACGCGTCGCCTCAGTATCGTCAGAAACATCCGAAAGAGAGGTTTATATATGAAAGTCGCCTTCGCAAGTACGGATAAAATTCATGTTAATGAACATTTCGGTCGCGCCCAGGAATTTTACATCTGGGATGTCGCTGCCGATGATGCTTCCTTGAACGGGGTGGTTCAGGTCAAGCAGGAGGGCAATGACGAAGCCGAACGTATTGAAGCGCGTTGTTCCGGTGTTGCGGATTGTTCACTTGTTTATGTGGCTCAAATTGGTGGACCTGCGGCTGCCCGGCTGGTGCAGAAAAAAGTTCATCCCATCAAAATCAAGGATGAAGCAACAATTACGGAAACAGTTGAGAAACTCCAGGAAGTTTTGCGAAATAATCCGCCGCCCTGGCTGCGTAAAGCGATGATGAAAGGGGAGCGTCCCAGCTTTGCTGATCGCTAGGTGCGGTTTTTGAACCAACATAGAAAGTCTACAAGGAGATTTAAAAGATGGCGTATTTAACTGGTAAAACCAAAGGTGGCAAGGATTGGACTCCGAACTTTGTTGAGAGTATCGATCCTGAAAAATGTATCGGCTGTGGCCGCTGTTTCAAAGCTTGCTCTCGTAAAGTTCTCGGTCCCGAGGATTTTTATGACGAAGAGACCGACACTGAGCGTATGGTCATGACCATTGTGAATGATGACAACTGTATCGGTTGCATGGGCTGTATCGTCACCTGCCCGAAAAAATGTTTTACCGTGGCTCCGTTGGAAGTTTAATTTTATAGAGATATCTTCAGCGACAACCCTACCTGATCGGGGTTGTCGCTGTATATTTTCTTTCCAGAGTGCAATTGCCTAAGGCTTAGCAAAGTGGTAACGAGGGGTTTCCACTTTGCTTTTTTTTTACCTTTATCCCTTCCTGTTCACGCAAATCAAATCTGTCTATGGGCACTTGTGTGACCTCCCCAAGATGTGCCCACCACCATTGCTCTCCTTCGTTTCGTTTATCTTCAAAATTTCATTTCAGTTCTGAGGTTTCTGACCATATTTCAGATGTCATGCGACTTTTGTGCGACTTTCGTGTGTTAGCGTGACGATGAAAAAGTCCCTTGAAAGGGATAGTTAACCCTGTCTGCTGAAATGTGATTGACCTTTGCTCAGTCGTGCTGGGTGGGGCAGATTGTTCTGTGTTTTCAGCAGCGCTCTGTTCCCTTTCATCGTTTTCAGGCGGGTGAAAAACTTTTTCTGCCGGCAGTTTCGCCGATAACACATGTCGTAGGAGAGAAATGTTGATGAAAAAACGTGATGTTCGTAAAGGGCGATGGTGGTATTTCAGCGGGGCAACCGCTTTTGTTGTGCTGTTGCTGCTAGTTTTGGTCTGTCCTCTACAAGTTATTGCCGAGGAAATGCCGGATGGCAAGGGCACCGATTTCTGGCTGGCATTTCCGCCCAACTATCAGGCACAGGCCCTTAACCTGTTTATTGCGGCTACCGAAAGCGCGAGTGGAACGGTTTCGATCGAAGGTGTGGCGTTCAGCGAGGATTTTACGGTTGAATCCGGTCTGGTCACAACGGTTTCCTTGCCGTTGAGTGCGGCTGTTTCTGGTGAAGACAGCATTGAGGATAAAGGAATTCATGTTGTTGCGGATAAAGAGGTCAGTATCTATGGCTTGAACCGTGTGCAATCGACCACCGATGCTTATATGGGGCTTCCAACCAATGTCCTTGGCACCGAGTATATCGTGTTGAACTATTTAACCACGATTGGCGGTTACGGAAGCACCTTTACCGTTGTAGCGACTCAGGATAATACCGACGTGACGATTACGCCGACAGAAACCGTCGGGTCGAGAACAATCGGTGTGCCTTATGTCATCACGTTGCAGCAGGGGGAGGTGTACCAGCTGGAAAGCGCGGCGCAGAACAGCGATTTGTCCGGCACTATTATCAATTCAACCTTACCGGTCGCAGTTTATGGCAGCGTTCAGTGCGTCAATATTCCTTCCGGGTATAGCGCCTGCGATTATATCGTTGAACAGCTTCCCCCCACCGAGACCTGGGGAACCAATTTTGTCACCATGCCCTTGGCAACCCGACTTAGTGGCGATACCTTTCGTATTCTGGCAGCTGAAGACACGACGACGGTCACTATTAACGGCACAGTCGCCGCAACACTGGACCGTGGTGAATTTTTTGAACAGATGATCGACGGTGCATCGGAAATCAGTGCCGATCATCCGGTGTTGGTGGCACAATATTCCAACAGTACCAGTTACGATAACATCACGTCGGATCCTTTCATGATGCTTATCCCGCCGTATGAGCAGTTTCAATCAAGCTACACATTAACGACACCCGCCGAAGGTTTTTCGATCAATTTTACCAACCTTGTCGTACCGGCAGCGGCTGTTAGTGAGGTCACCCTTGATGGGGTGATCATTGACAGCATCGAGTTCAGCCAAATCGGATCGAGCAACTATTATGGTGCCCAGCTGGCGATTGAGTTAGGTTCTCATACCTTTAACAGTGCTTTTCCTTTTGGAGCCTTTACCTATGGTTTCGCCAGTGCGGATTCATACGGTTATCCCGGTGGCAGTTCCTATTCTCCGGTTGCCTCGGTTGCTGACATCACCGTGACCCCGGCGGGCAACGCCTGTACGCTGGCAACCCTGACCGACAGTGAGGGGGGTGGTGTTTACGGGGTCAGGGTCGATTTTGTTGTCAGCGGCTCCAATGATGTCAGTGGCTTTACCAACAGTGATTTGAATGGTGAGGCGTTGTTCTGCTATACACCGGAAAATTCAGGACTGGATAGCGTCACGGCAGCCGTAGGGGCCTTAACCTCGGTAACACCCGAGGTGTCTGTGGTGGCGCAGGGCGCGACAAATACCGCTCCATCAATCAGTGGCACGCCGCAAACCTCTGTCTTGCAGGGCGGGAGCTATTCCTTTACCCCGGTTGCCGCCGATGCGCAAAACGATCCATTGACGTTCACCATTGAAAACCAACCGAGCTGGGCTCAATTTGACGCGGCGACGGGGCAGTTGAGCGGGACACCCCAGGCTGATGACGTGGCTACAACGCAAAACATTGTCATCAGCGTCAGCGATGGTGTCCTGTCCAGCTCTCTGGAGGCGTTTGACCTCACGGTTTTACCGGACGCCGACCTGGACGGGATTGATGATGCCAGTGATGACGATGATGACAATGACGGGACCATCGATACGCTTGATGCCTTTCCCTACAATCCGCTAGAGCAGCTGGATACCGATTCCGACGGTATTGGTAATAACAGCGATAACGATGATGATAATGACGGTATTGTCGACAGCCGTGACAGTGCCCCCCTGGATGATTCCATTTCAGGTGATTTTGATCAGGATGGCATTCAAGACCATCTGGATGATGATATCGACAATGATGGCATTCTCAATGGAGACGATGATCTGGATTACGATGCCGATGAAAGCGTGGATAGCGATGGCGATGGTGTCGGTGATAACAGTGATCTGTTCCCAACCATTGCCAATGTCATTGCCGATGGCTTGAGTCTGGCGCCGGATGATGACATCAACGGCAGTTCTGATTTGCCGGGAGTGCGTTGTGAAGGCGATCAGGACGAAAGCAATAATCTGGACAGTGACAGCGGTGCTCCTAAAATGGACATTGATTATACCTTCCAAGTGGTGGTGAAAGACCCACAGGCCGCCGTCGTCCAGGTGGTGATCAATGGTGCCGCTTATGAGATGTATCTGGTTGACGGTGATAACGATAGCGGCGGTTATTATACGTTTACCACCGAACTGGGGCCCGCTCCGCAGTGGTCATACTATTTCCAGGTGCTTGATGCCGATGGTGCCGCTGTTGAACGACTGCCCGCTGACGAAGGCAGCGCCTTTGACGGTCCGCAAGTTGAATTGCTCAATGGCATGAATATGGTGTCCGTGCCGAAAAACCTGCTGACCAGCGACGGCGTTGACGGCAGCAGTGTTTTTGGCAGCGATCGGGTCTACCTCTGGCGTTCCTCAGGGTTGCAAGGCGAGGGGCAGGACGGGAGTTATGAGCTGGTCTCGTCCGTTGAACGGGGCCAGGGCTATTTCTGCTCGCGACAACAGCCGGTTCTTCCAGATCTTTCCTCCTTCGATAATGTCAGTGAGACAAAGGTCATTCTGACCTTGCAACCTGGCTGGAATCTGATCAGTAATCCATACCGAACCAACCTTGATCTGTTGGATGTCATGGTAAGTAAAGATGGACAAGATGCAATTGACTGGTTGGATGCCGCCCAACAGCGCTGGTTGGTCAATGCCGTGTACTCCTATAACGGCGACGACTGGGGGGGAACCTATGTCATGAAGACACCGGGACTTTTCAGCTCAGTTGCTTTGATCCCCTGGATGAGCTACTGGGTCTATCTCAATCAAGACGATGGCACCTATCGTTTGATTTTGTCGAATCCGGTCCAAGAGTGATGACCAAATGCTTGCTGACCCTGGGGGTGCTCTGGGCTCTGTGCTCGCCGTGCTGGGCTGTGCCCCCCTGGGAAGCCATAGTGCAATTACAGTCCGGCGTTGCCACCAACGAACTGATCTTTGGACAATGGCCGATGGCGGATCCGTCTCTGGAAAACAGTGCAGCTGTTCCGGCCTTGTTAAAGGGTGCGTTGCAAAGCTGTTTTATGCGAAAAGAGCACTCTTTGTGGCGGGATATCCGTGCATTGGCGGTCTCATCACCTGTGGAGTGGACGGTCAACATTGAGCACGAAAAGAGCCTGAATCAGCCTTTGATTCTCCGATGGAAACTCGACCATGTGCCTGGGCAAGTCACATTGAAGTTGGTGACACCGCAGACGTCTGTGCCGATTATTGTGGCGGCCGGAACGTCTCAACGGTTTGAGCTGAAGAAAAACATGACATTTAAGATTATTGCCGAAATAAAGGAGTAATTGGATGAAGATAAAACGATGGGTTTTACTCTGTCTGGCCTTGTGCCTGACTCTGACCGGTTGTGATGGTGGTGGCCATTCGCACGATACGCAAGCGCCTCTGGCGATGACGGTGTCACCCGCGCGTGATGAAGTGGTCAATGGTGCAAACAGCGTGATTTCCGTAACCTTTGATGAGCCACTCGACGCGACAACGATCGATCTCGCGACGATCAGCCTCGAAGATGGTGATGGTAACGCTGTTGCCGGAACTGTCAGTTATGATGACTCTACCTATACTGTGACCTTTACACCAGCGACTGTTTTACAGAGCCTGACGACCTATACGGTTGTTGTTGCTGCCGGGATTGCCGATAACGCTGGAAACGTGCGAGAGGATGACATGGTGTGGAGTTTTTCCACCAGTGATTTCTCTCCTCCGGATCCACCTGTGAGTGAGTAGTTTGTCTTATATTTAAAAGGTTGTCTTTAACAGCGCCCTGTGTCTGCATCTCGCGGATTGCAGGGCGCTTTTTTCTCTGAAAATACTCTCTACGATTTCCACCTCAAACGCTGTGCCGTAAGCGTGAAAGAAACGGCACGCGACAACGTTTTTCTATTTCTTCTTCAGGTAAAATCGATTAGTTTACGCCATCCTGAAATCAAGCCGGTTTTTTTTGACTGTTCAAACATGCCTGGTGTTGGCTTACAGGGTCCTTTTGTCGTGGAGGTGCGTCGTATGGCGTTGTCAAAGAAGCGGCGGCAACATTGGATTGCAGCCAACCAGCAGGAATATTCCCAGAATTACTCTTCGCTGCATTTTTTATCGGCAGACAAATATGCCCAGGCACATCAGTCTCGCCAGAACATCTTGGATTCATTGGCATCTGATGTCGCAACAGGATGTTGTGAAACCAAGCTGGATATGAACAATTTGTCGCCGGGCTGTCGGATTTGTGCCGATGGTGACTGGTCCTGTCTGTTCATCAATGGTCGTTGTAATTGCGATTGTTTTTATTGTCCGACCTCTCAACAGGAGATCGGGCAACCGACAACCAACAGTATTGAATTTCGTCATGCGGAAGACTATGTCCTCTATCTGCAACGCTTTGGTTTTCGCGGAGCCAGCTTCAGCGGTGGTGAACCTCTGTTGACCTTTGATCGAACACTGCATTTTCTTAAAACCATCAAGGCACACATGCCCAGTGACTTTCACACCTGGCTGTACACCAACGGGTCCCTGTTGACGGATCAGATGGTTGATCAGTTGGCTGCGGCAGGTCTGGATGAGATCCGTTTTGATATCGGTGCCACCAACTATCAGTTGACGGCACTCAAACGGGTTGGCAACGCGATTCCGGTGGTGACTGTAGAGATTCCTGCGGTGCCGGAAGAGACGGAGCGCCTCAAGGAACTGCTTCCTCAGTTGGTGGATAGTGGTGTGCGTCATCTTAATCTCCATCAGTTGCGCTTGACGCCCTATAATTACCCGCGTCTGATTCAGCACGATTACCGCTATCTCCATGGGGAAAGAGTGACGGTACTCGATTCTGAACTTGCAGCGCTGGAATTACTGGAATTTGTTCACAGGAACGATATTGGTCTGCCCATCAACTACTGTTCATTTGTCTATAAACACCGCTTTCAGGCGCAGGCCGCCCGCTTACGCAATGGGCACTTTATGGCCAAGAGCTATGAAGGCCTGACAGAAAATGGCTATATCCGGACGTTGATTTTAGCGGGAGAAGTGTCAAGGTTGCAGCAATTGTGCCGCCGGTTCAGTGAAAACAACTGCGATCCAACCTTGTGGTCTTTGGTCGAATCGCGTGGTCGGCTGCATGTTCATCCTTGCCTGTGGCCATTGGTAGAACTTGATGGTGTCGAAGTGATTGTCGACTATGCTTTTGCCCGGCAACTTCCACAAATGACCTATCGTAACCCTTTTACCCGCATTGAATTGAGCTCGCGACAGGAATTTGTGATCGAACGCAGCAGGGCAGGACGGGAGATTGTTTTCACTGCGGAGCAGGCGGAGTTTTTTGTCCGTAACGTACTGCTGGCGAACAGGGCTCCGAAGGATCTGGGGGACGACGCGTCTACTGTAGATGAGTTCTGGGAAGATGTGCTGGCTTATGAAACAATTCCGCACGGGCTCCAGGAGTATTACTGACTTGTCCTGAAGTCAGTGCGGAATCGTGGTGTTACCTGAGTAGCCTGATGGTCTGAGCTTATCCTTGCGCAGGCGGGTGAATGTCAGATCACCAGGTCCAGTTCTTGAATCGTGCCTGCACGTCCATCTTCATGTAGAAAAATACCGGTTTCACGCGTCTGTCCGAGCAAGCTGTTGTCACTGGAATCTGTCAGTGAAAACGGTGTTGATGTTGAACCGAGATAGATGGCGCCAATCCCTGCCTGTCCCAATGACAACAGTTTTTGACTGCCGTCGCTGTCGCGTGTCCAAATGCGCAGGCGGTCATAAATGCTGTCTTGTTCATCAATCCACATATTGCCATCGTTGTCGTAGGCTGCCAGTTCAGAAAATCCGTCATTGGTGGTCGGGCCAAACAGTTCGCTGCCGTCGTTGATGATCCCATCACTGTTTTTATCCAGGGCCAGAAAACCGCTGCCGGGAGTAACAAATGAGATCTGGTCTTGCTGTCCATCAAGGTCAAGGTCAAAGCTGATTTTGTCTGTTGTCAACTGGGCGGCTGTGCCATTAAAGTTAATGACGAGAGGGTCTTTAAGTGCTTGTCCTGCGCGGACATTGACATTCGTCTCCTGGTAAAACTCGCGGCTCATATTCAGTTCAACATTCAAATCGATTTGGCGTCCATCCGCTGTCGTAACTTGAGCTTGGGCGGAAAAATTGACACTCTCCTGCTCATGATAGGATTCGTGGTAACTGTAGACCAGACCAAAGCTTTCAGGGCGGTTTCCCCCTTGAGGTTGGCTGTTGAGCTGGGTGGCTGTAACCTGTTTCTGTAGGTTCTGAGCCACATTGATTTTGTGGTTCAGCGTTATCTTTTTGCCGGTCAGCATCTCCGTAAGTCGCTTAAGCAGCAGAATATCGAGCTCTTCGAGCGGATCTTCATTGTCGAGTGGATCGACAATCTCCGCTTGTGTTTGCTGGGTGTTGTGAGCTGCAGAGCTCAGGTGGACACGGCTGGCTGTTTTCCCCGGAGGAGAGGGCGTGTTTTCGTCTGTTTGTGGTGTCGTCCAGAATTGCAAAGTTTCTTGCTGGACGCTGGTTTGCGATTTTTGATGTTGAGCTTGCAGTTGGACTGTTGATTCGGTGATAATCATCGCGGCCCTCCGTGGCTGTATGGTGATAAAGTGAGTACATGGCAATGTCTTCCCTGACATTTCCATGCCTCGATTATATCGGTATAATGTCTAAAATCTTTAACTCTTTTTTTTGCTGGCATAAAGGAGTCTTTGTGCGTACCAGTTTTTTTATTCTGATCTCTTTGATTTTATTATGGGTTTCCAGACGTCCCTTGCGCAATTTCCGCAGTCACGGTTTTTATCGTTTTTTTGCCTTTGAGGGTGTTGTGGCTCTGGTTCTCATCAATCATCCCTACTGGTTTGATGAGCCCTTTGTTTTGCGGCAGTTGATTTCCTGGATGTTGCTGTTTTGTTCCGTTGGTTTTGTCATTCATGGTGTTCAACTGTTGCGCATTGTCGGTGGGCGTGGCGATCGTCACGATATGCCCGAGAATCTCGCCTTTGAAAATACCGTTACACTGGTTGAGGTTGGCTTGTATCGTTTTATTCGACATCCCATGTATGCGTCGTTGCTGCTGTTGGCGTGGGGGGCTTTGCTCAAGCATCCGGTACCGTTGACCGTTGCTCTTGCTGTGTCAACAACCCTGTTTCTCGTAGCAACGGCCAAGGTTGAGGAACGAGAAAATCTGCGTTTTTTCGGTGCTCAGTATCAAGACTACTGTCGGCGGTCAAAAATGTTTATTCCTTTCGTGTTCTGATGGTATGAAAAAATTGCGGATTTTTGTCTCAAAACTCGTCCGTGAAACGTTCACCACCAGTGTTGCGTTATTTAAAATAACGTTGCCTATTTCAGCATTAACCAAGCTGTTAACAGATTTTGGTGCCACAGACATGGTTGGCTCCGTGCTCGGTTCGCTGATGGGATTGTTTGGTCTGCCCGGAGAGATGGGGCTGGTTTGGGCCAGTGCCTTGCTGACAAATCTTTATGGTGGTTTGAGTGCTTTTGCCACATTACCGCAGATTGGCGATCTGACCATTGCTCAAGTTAGTGTGTTAACCACGATGATGCTGATGGCTCATGGCTTGCCGGTGGAAATGATGATTGCCCGCAAGGCTGGAGTTCGTCTGCGTTTTTCACTGTTTGTCAGGGGTGGTGGGGCTTTGTTGGCGGGACTGGTTCTCCATGGTGTCTACCAATGGACCGGGTGGTTGAATCAACCCTGCCAAGCTCTCTGGCAACCGCCGAAAGTTGACGCGGGTTGGCTGAATTGGGCACTGGCCCAAGGGCAGAATATGTTGGCTATTGCCGGTGTGATTATGCTGCTTCTTGTCGTGATGTATCTATTGGAATTTTTGGGTGTTATCCGCTTGCTGACCCGATGGTTGCGCCCTTTACTGGTGGTTTTGGGGATGAGTGATGCAGCGGCTCCGGTGACGATGATCGGGATGTTTCTTGGCCTGAGCTATGGGGGTGGCTTGATAATTCAGGAAGCGCGTAGTGGCAAACTGCCTGTGCGAGATGTTGTCCTGTCTCTGTCGTTGATGGGATTGTGTCACAGCGTTATTGAGGACACGCTGTTGATGGGCATGGTTGGGGGACACTGGTCCGCGATCCTGGCAGGCAGAATTGTGCTTTCCCTGTTGGTGGTGATGGGGCTGCGCCTGGTATTGCAGATGGTGCCGTTGGCAGTCCTCAAGCGTTATGTTTATGCCTGACTTGCAGCCTGATTAAGGTCGACCATCAGGGCGCCCAGATCGAGTTGGTAGGCCGATGCGACAGCCTCCACAGTGTCAAACAGCGCGGTGCAACACAGGCAGACACCGGCCTGTTCATCGTAACGGTGAAACGTTTCAATGGTTTGTTCGTGGGCGCTGACAATATCCAGTAAGGTCATGTCAGACCGAATTGCCTGCTTCATAATGACGGCTCCTTGTTTGTTAGAAGGGCTTTCAATTTCATTCCCATTCGTGTTTTATTCTCTCTTCCAAAGATTTTGTCCTGAACCTCGACAGCCACCAGTTGTACCACAATTTACCAATGACAGGTTGATCGCAGCAGTTCATATCTCCCGTTTTATGTGTCATCGATTCAACGGATCGTATGATTCTCTGGTGTTGGTGATAAACCTCGTGTCTGAAAGGGAGTTTATGCTCCTTAATGTGGATTCCATTGGGGGGGCAGGTTAGGAAAAAACGCATAAAATGTATTTTTTTTAGACACCTGTTATAGGTGGTTCCTATGTTGGCGAAAGCGTCTTTCTACTTCATATCCAATATAACCTACTGATATTCGAGACTCAAAAACGCATAAATACTATATTTTAATACATGGCAAGTTTTATATATGGGAGGCCCTATTAATTGGCATGCTCTATTTTTAATCTTGTTTCTTTGAGTCTTTTGTTTATAATGCAGACAGATTTTGTCATTATTTATGGATTAAAACTGGATGAAATTTGTTATCAATTGCCACCTGGAAAGAAGATAAAATTGGTCGACAATTGAAGATGCATCATTGAATTGAATTTTGATCGTTTTAGATACGCTGTTGATTTGTACATCGGAAGAAGGGTTGTAGGAACCCTGTTTGCTTCTGATGTTTTAGACAACCTGTAGGGAAAGGGAGGTTTTCCAAATGGGAAGAACAGTTGCGTTTCAAAAATGTCTATGTGTTGCAATTGTCATTATTGCAGCGGTTTTGTTGATGGTGCCGCAAGTGGGGTATGCCGATGACTTTGACCGGTATATTATGCCGCTGTCGAATCCGGTCTACAATGCTGAAGCTCGCAATAAGACAATGATTCGTCCGATCTATCTTTATCAAAATTTGCCGGAGAAAGTTCAAACCAGTGTCGGAAAAGTGCCTTTGGATGGGCATGTTCAGGGGGTGGCTTTGGCGGCAACAATTGCGTTGAGTGAGCGGTTTTCCATTGTTGCAGTCAAAGATGGTTACCTGGATTGTGAACCGGATGAGACGTTGAGCTCACACAGTGGCTGGGCAGATCTGGCGGCAGGATTGCAATATTCTCTCATCTACAACCCTGCCGATCAGCTGATTGTTTCAGCGCGGGCTGTTTATGAGTTACCTTCGGGCGATGATGAAATTTATCAGGGCAATGGCGACGGTGCAATTACGCCCTCTCTCATTGTTCTCAAGGGCTTCGACAGGTTGCAATTCTCCGGCACATTGGGTGTGGTTCTGCCTCTCGACACTGATGAAGAGAATACACTGCTCTACGATTCCTGGCATTTGAGTTATGCCGTAACCGATTGGTTTTTTCCGTTGGTCGAATTTAACCATTTCTACGTGTTGGAAAGCGGTGATCGCGAAATTCCTGAGTCGGGGCTTGGTGCCATCGGTACCGGTGACGAAGATGATTTGGTGGCCGGTATTGCGGAATTCAATGGGTGTGACCTGATCAATCTCGGTGGCAGCAACAGCGATGAAAATCGCAACTTTGCAACCCTGGCTGTCGGGGCACGCTTCCGGTTGACAGATTGGCTGGATGTTGGAGCGGCTTACGAATTTGCTGTAACCGATGAATCGAAGGGAATGTTGGAGGACAGATATCTGTTCGATATGGTAATATCAGTGCCATTATAATCAGTAACAAGTTTCCTTGTTGCTGGTTGGGGAAACGGCCGGGATGCTGGTGACATCTCGGCCGTTTATTTTTTAAGGCGGTCGCATCTGATGGGTGCGACCGCCTTATTTTATGTCAAATGAATGAAATCAGTGGTAACCGTTGTTGATCTCTTTTTCAAAGGCGTCCTGAGCATCCACAACCGCCACAGCAGCCATATTGACGATATCATTGACTTCATCACCGCGTTGCAGCACATGAACCGGTTTTTTCATGCCCATGAGGATGGGGCCGACAGCTTCGGCACCGCCAAGTTTGCTGAGAAGCTTGTAGGAAATGTTGCCTGAGTTGAGGTCCGGGAAGACCAGGACATTGGCATTTCCTTTGAGTTGAGAGAACGGATATTGTTGTTCCGTCAGGTCAGGATCCAGTGCAACATTGGCTTGAACTTCACCATCGACGACCAGATTGGGAGCCCACTCTTTAACCAGTTGCGTGGCACGGATCACTTTGCTGGTGAAAGGGTGAAGCGCGCTGCCGTAGTTAGAGAAAGACAGCATGGCCACCCGTGGCTCCACATCAAAATGGCGTGCTTTGTTTGCAGCGAGAATGGCGGTTTCGGCCAGTTCTTCGGCGGTCGGATCAATGGTCACCGTGGTGTCGGCGCAGAATATCACATCCTTTTTGAACACCATCATATACAGACCATGAACCCCTTTAACCTGGGGTTGCTTGCCGATCACTTCCAGTGCCGGACGGATGGTTTCCGGGTAATGATGATTGACACCGGAAAGCATGGCGTCGGCATCGCCCATTCGCACCATCATTGCCCCGTAATAGTTGCGCTCGCGGCAAATTGTCCGGCTGGCTTCGGCCAGCGTAACTCCTTTGCGTTGACGCAGACGGAACAGCTCGTTGGAGTATTCGTGGTGCTTGGGGCTGCCTTTGGTGTCGATAATTTGTACACCGTGAAGGTCCAGACTCAGTTCCTTGATCATCCCTTTGATCTTATCCTCAGGACCAAGCAGGATGGGGATGGCGATCTTCTCATCAATGAGGATTTGAGTAGCCCGAAGGATTTTTTCATTGTCGCCCTCGGGGAAGACAATGCGCTTGCGATCCGACTTCGCTTTGTTGATCAGGGTGCGCATAATCTCTTTAGAACGACCCTGCAAGGCTTCGAGGGATTCGGTGTATTTGTTGATGTCGCCGATGTCGCGTGTTGCAACGCCGCTGTCAATGGCGGCTTTGGCAACAGCCGGAGCAACGTGCAGCAAAACACGCGGATCAAACGGTTTGGGGATCAGATAGTCACGGCCGAAAGAGAACTTGGTGTTGCCGTAGGCTTTGATGACCGAATCGGGAACATCTTCTTTGGCCAGGTTGGCCAGAGCTTTAACCGCAGCCATTTTCATCTCATCGTTGATAGCCGTGGCGTGGGTGTCCAGCGCGCCACGAAACAGGAACGGAAAGCACAGCACGTTGTTGACCTGGTTAGGGAAATCACTGCGTCCGGTACCGACAATAACATCGCTACGCACCTTAATTGCTTCGCTGGGCAGGATTTCCGGGTCAGGATTGGCCATGGCAAAAAGAATCGGATCTGCGGCCATGGAGGCAACCATCTCCGGTGTTACCGCATCTTTGGCGGAAACGCCGAAGAACACATCGGCATCGACCATCGCTTCTTCGAGAGTACGGCATTCCATTTCCGTTGCCAGGCGTGCTTTGTAGTCGTTCATCCCTTCAGTACGACCTTTGTAGATGACGCCTTTACTGTCGCACAGGATCATGTTCTCTTTTTTTGCTCCGAGGGTCAGAGCCATTTGAGCACACGCAATGCCTGCGGCTCCTGCACCATTGACAACAATTTTGATTTTACTGATGTCTTTTTTGATCAACTCAAGAGCATTGATCAGACCGGCGTTGGCGATGATGGCCGTGCCGTGCTGATCATCGTGGAATACTGGAATATTCATTACTTCTTTGAGTTTTTCCTCAATATAAAAACATTCCGGTGCTTTGATGTCTTCAAGGTTGATGCCGCCAAACGTCGGCTCAAGCAGGCGCACGGTATTGATGATTTCATCCGGCTCTTTGGTGTTGAGTTCGATGTCAAAGACATCGATGTCGGCAAAACGCTTGAACAGAATCCCTTTACCTTCCATAACCGGCTTGCCGGCCAGGGCGCCGATGTCACCGAGTCCAAGGACCGCGCTACCGTTGGAGATAACAGCGACCAAGTTGCCTTTGGCGGTGTATTTATAGGCATCTTCAGGAGATTCTTCAATCGCCAGACAGGGTTCGGCAACACCGGGGCTGTAGGCCAGGGAAAGGTCGCGGCTGGTATCGCACGGCTTTGTGGCGATAACTTCAATTTTTCCTTTGCGCCCGCTGCTGTGATAATCAAGAGCGTCTTGCTTCTTTGCCATAAGAGAAAGTCCTTTCATTTTTACTGGTATTAAAAATATGTTGCAGTTCAGATCATGGGGGACGTCATCTGAGGTGACGATGAATCTGCTAAATTATCCCTTTTAGTCAGGGTAAAAAAGACAATAATCCCGTCTACGCTATGCTGTCAAGGACAAAGGGGAAAAATGAAACTCTGTTTAATCCGAGTAAAAAAACATTGTTGTGGCGAAATTCCATTCTTGTCTATTGCCGTTCTCAGTGTAGCAATGAATCAGTGAAAGTCATCAGTTGCTGGCGATTCTGTGGTTTCAGATTAAAACTCAGGACGTTTTTTGCGTTCTCAAAAAACAATATTGTGTCCTGAACAGATTTACTGTTTGTGATTGTATCCGGGACGAATTATTTTATTTAAACAAACAATGTTATTTTTTTACAAGTTAGGTGGAGGTTGCTTCTGGCCAACATGACTTCACTGTTTGCCAGCAATCGTTGATAATGCTAAACTTTTCTGTGAGTTACCGGTTGTGGTTGCGGAAGCGAAAACCGCCAGTGCCCGCCGGAGTTTTGCACCTATTGCGCGGGGAATATCCTGTGCCTTTTTTATCTTCTCAATTGAGTAAAGGAACAACATCGTGATTATTGTAACAGGTGGAGCAGGTTTTATCGGCAGTGCCATGGTGTGGAAGCTCAACCAGATGGGGCGACAGGATATTCTCATTGTCGACTCACTCGGTTGCAGTGAAAAATGGAAGAACCTGATCCCATTGCGCTACAGCGATTATATTGAAAAAGATGATTTCCTTGAGTTGGTTTTGACGGACCAGCTGGATCAACGTTTTGATCTCGGAGAGCAGGGGATTGAGGCTGTTTTGCACATGGGAGCCTGCTCTGCGACGACGGAGCTGGATGCCCGTTATCTGATTCACAATAACTTTGAATATACCAAGCATATGGCGCGACTTGCTTTGCGCAGTAATGCCCGGTTTATCTATGCATCCAGTGCCGCGACCTATGGCGACGGCGAAGACGGTTTTGCTGATGATGAAAATGCCCTGGACAGTTTGCGCCCTCTGAATATGTATGGCTACTCCAAGCAGATGTTTGATCAGTGGGCGAAGCGAGAAGGGATTCTTGATCGCATTGTCGGTTTGAAGTTTTTCAATGTTTTCGGCCCCAATGAATATCACAAGGGCGACATGAGTTCGCTGGTGATCAAGGCGTACCATCAAATTCTTGAAACCGGAAAAATCGGTTTGTTTAAATCGTATCGTCCAGAATATGCACACGGCGAGCAGAAGCGCGATTTTGTCTACATCAAAGACGTGGTGGAGATGTCGTTGTTCTTCCTGGACAACCCTGAGGCCAACGGGATCTACAATATTGGCAGTTCAGGAGCCAGTACCTGGAACGAGCTGGCCGAGGCAATCTTTGCCGCTCTGGAGCGTGACCCGGTAATTGACTATATAGAGATGCCGGAACATCTTAAGCAGAAGTATCAATATTACACCTGTTCCGATGTCAGTAAGCTGCGTCAGGCCGGTTTTAAGCAAAGCCAGACGGCATTAACCGATGCTGTTCGCGATTATGTGGTCAACTATCTGATGGCGTCGAAGCATCTAGGTGACTAGTGTCCCGTGTGGTTCGTTCTATCGTCCAATTCTGGCTTTTACTCGCTATCGACGCGCTGCCTTCTCGGCTCGGCTTAGGCCGGGCCTGCGGCGGCACGTCTTGACAGCAGAAAAAATGACTCAGTTTTTATACAAACAACGAACCAAACGGGACACGCGTTTGGGACGGGTTGTGGTCTTGTTGTATGTGCTTACCTGGGACAGGGAGGATCTGCGTCTGTGTGGTATCTGATCCGGTTCATATTTTTCACCCTGCTGTTGAGCGGCGGGGTGTTTATCTCCATGGCGGTTCGCTATCTTGAGGTGCCGTTTTCGACCAGTTGGCTGTGGTTCATGTCGACCTTTGTCATTGGTGCCGGTCTTGGCCTTCTGGTGAAAAACTGCGGTCGGGGCGGTCTGTTTGTGGCTATCCCGATTTCGGTTTTAGCGGCAAACACTCTGGTCGGGACGTTGTGGCCAGCCGAGGTAAACCAGAATGTCTTTCGCGCCTTTAATACTGTTGCCAAACGCGACCAGGTGTATCATCAGCTCAAACGCCACTTCCTGCCGGTGCGCCAACAGGATCTTGAAGTTGCCGAACGGTTACAACGCGGTGTGTTTGAGGACGACCGTGAGCTTGTCGTTGCGGGTCCTCTGGCCATTTCAGTCTATGCAGCGGGGCTGGTTGAGGCGCAGGGGTTGGCAATTTCACAGGCCGGAGATGTTTACGTCAGTTTGTCGCGGGTGGGTAAAGTTGTCCGCTTGCGTGATCATGATGGTGATGGTGTCAGTGATGAAACAACGGTGATCTCACGCGGGCTTGATCGTCCCTCCGGTCTGGCTGTTGACGGCAATATCCTCTATGTTGCCACAGCCCATCAGGTGATGCGGGTCAGCCCACTTGATGGGGAGAGTCAGAACACAGAGGTTTTCTGTCGCGACCTGCCTGTTGACAGTCAGTCCTGGCGGCATACGTTGGCGGTTTCGCCGAGTTCGGATGTGTATGTGTCCGTCGCTGCCGGGCAGATGGAAGACCCGAGGCGTGACTGGCGCTATGCCTCGGTCGTTCGTCTCGACAGTGACGGCCGCAGCCATCCCTTTGCCTCCGGTTTACATGAATGCCTGGGGTTGGCCTTTCATCCTCAGAGCGGCTCGCTCTGGGCCACGGATGACAGTCCGGAAACCATTGGCTTTGAAGTCCACCCGGATGAGCTTAACGTGTTGCGCGATGGTGGGGATTTTGGTTGGCCGTTTTGTTATGCCGATCGCAAACCGGATGCGCAGCTGGGTTCGTTGGGGATTTGTCAGGCCACAGAACCTTCTGTGATGGCGTTGCCGTCACATTCAACTCCCGCAGGAATTGTCTTTGGTGATCGATTAAAGGCTGATCCGCTTTATCGTTCCATGCTTTATGTGGCGATGAACGGTTCTGAACATGGCAAGCAGAATCAGGGGTTTCGGCTTATGGCGATTCCTCTGACGGACGTTGGCCGCATCCGAGGCTGGGGCATTGATCTGGTCAGTGGCTGGAGCGTTGATGGTGACGTCTGGGGGCGACCGCGTGATGTTGCTGTTGGCCCGGATGGCGCCCTGTATGTCAGTGACTCGTTGGCTGGTGCGGTGTACCGAATCTGTTTTCCTTTTCATGCGCCGCATGAACCTGCGGACTCTTGAACCCTATGTTGTATCCCCCTGAACATCCTATCTGGTCGCACCTTGAAGCGGGTCACTGTGTGATTACTGTTAACCGTCGCCTAGCGCGTACTCTCGCTGAAGATTTTGCCGGATATTGCGCCTTGCAGCAGTTGTCCGTCTGGGAAACGCCAGCGATCTTCCCTGTCAATGAATGGTTTGAACGGGAATTTGCACGGCTTGACTCTGATCTGGTGTTGCTGGAGTCGTCTCAGGTTGTCGCAGTGTGGAACCGGGTGATTGAGGAGGATTTACATCGCAGTGGTGTTGATCTGCTTCAAGTTCCGGCCACGGTTCGTCAAGCTGTTCGGGCAGACACCTTATGTTGCGATTATCTGGTAGACAGTTATATTCCCGATGGTGTTGAGCAGGAGGCTTTTTTACGCTGGAGGCAGTGTTATGAAGCCCGTTGCCGTGAGCAACAATGGCTGGACCGCACCCGCCTGCCTGAGATGATTGAACAAGCCGTCAGCGACGGACGACTCATTGTCGATAGCGGCCAGATATGGCTGGGTTTTGATGATCTGACACCGTTGCTGCATCGGATACAGCAGACGCTTAACAGCGCCGGTTGCACGATTGAAAATCTTGCTGCCGCTCGCGTTAACCCGGTTGCATTTGATGCGGTCGCTGCGGCTGACGAATCCGAGGAGTTACTGGCTGCAGCACGATGGGCACGCCAGTGTCTGGAACAGCAGGTTGGTATTGTCGCAGTTGTTGTGCCGGAGTTGGAGCGTCTTCAGGGCGAGGTACAAACAATTTTTTCCCGTGAGTTGTCTCGTTCCGCCTATCCGGATCGTGTCCCGATGGACACGTTCAATATGTCGCTCGGTTATCCGCTGGCGGATCAGGGTATGGTCGCTGCCGCATTGACTCTGCTGCAGTTACAGGATTCGTTGGACTTTGACCAGCTCAGTTATTTGTTGCGATGCCCGTGGTTTGCCGGTGGCATTGATGAATGGCAACAGCGTGCACTGTTTGAACGTCAGTTGCGTGCGGATAACGTCCTGCGTCTGTCGGTGTCTGATTTGCTTTATCGTTTGCGCCACCAACCGCAGGCTCCTCGGGGTATGCTGCACCTCGTTGAACAGTTGCAACGCTGGCAGGGAGAGCACGACAAAATTGCACCGGCTGACTGGGTTGAGCATTTAAACTCGTTTTTGCAACAGATCGGTTGGCCGGGGGACGCTTCTCTGGACAGTCGTGGTTATCAGGTGTTTGCTGCCTGGCAGGACAAGGTTCTCACTCCTGTGGCGCGTCTTGGCGTGGTTAGCGCAACCATGACACCAGGTCAATTGGTGTCATGGGTTTGTCGTCTTTCTCGTGAAATTCTGTTTCAGCCCAAAGCCCAAGACCATCGCCTGCAGATTATTGGCCTGCTGGAAACGGCGGGTTTAACCTTTGATGCGTTGTGGTTGTGCGGTGCCGGTGAGCAGGTGTTTCCCGGCGGTTTGTCGTTTAATCCATTTCTGCCGGTAGCCCTTCAGAAGCAGTCTCAAATGCCTCACAGTGATCTTTTTCATGAAGCAGACTACGCACGTTTATTGTTGGAGCGTCTGCAGCATGCGGCGCAACAGATGGTAATCAGTTATGCGCAGAATAAGGAAGAACGCCCGTGTCGATGCAGCCCTTATTTGTCTCAACTTCCCTGGCAGCAGTGTCAGGAGACGGATGGTGTGGATTGGAATGGAGTGTCTTTGGAAGCCATTGATGACTGCCGTGCGCCTTCGTTGTCCTCTGCTCAGTTGGAGGAGCCGTTGAGCGGCGGGACCGGTCTGCTCAAAGAGCAGGCCCAGTGTCCGTTTAAGGCCTTTATCCATTACCGTGTCGGTGTGCGTGCTCTGGATGTGCCTCAGCCCGGATTGACCAGCCGTCGTCGTGGTGATCTGTTGCACCGGGTTCTCCAGCAAGTGTGGCAGTGTCTCGGCAGTCATGCCGGATTGCTGGACTATGATGACACAGCACTACGTGAATTAATTGCCGAGCAGGTTGTGGCCGTTCTTGATGGGACCCGCTTTGCCGGGCACGAACGGGCATTGCTCGCTGTTGAAAAGCAACGGCTGGAGTCGTTGGTGCTGGAATGGCTTGATGTGGAACGCCAGCGTGAGCCTTTCAACGTACAAAGTGTAGAAGAGCGTCAGCAGCTTCAGGTTGGGCCGTTACGCTTGAATACGATTCCTGATCGCATTGATATGACTGCAGATGGGCGGATGATTGTTCTCGATTATAAGACCGGCCAGATCAGTGTTGGCGATCTGGTTGGCGAGGTGCTTCTTGAACCTCAATTGCCGGTCTATGCTCTGCATGGAGTGCAGGGCGATGTGGCCGCCATCAGTTTTGCCCAGGTGCGTCACGGTCGGTGTGCGTTTAAAGGGGTTTCCGCTGAAGATGAGGTTCTGCCCGGGGTTCGCAGTGTTGAACGCAGTCGTGGTGTTAAGGAGGGTATCGCCAACTGGACTGAACTGATTGACCACTGGCGTCAGCACGCGCAATGTACGGCGCAGGCTGTTGTTGATGGTGATGCGACCGTGACTCCGATTCATGCTAAGGTGTGTCAGTTTTGCGATCTGAAAGGGCTGTGTCGAATTGATCTGCAATGCGTAGAAGAGCAACACGGGGAGGATAAGGCATGAGCACCATTGATCTTGTTGATGCTCCGGCACGACGTCTGGCCGTTGACCCAACCCGCTCCTGTCTGGTACGTGCTCCGGCCGGTTCCGGTAAAACTGAATTGTTGATCCAGCGTTTTCTGGCACTGCTGGCGACGGTGCCGCGCCCCGACGCCATTCTGGCCATCACCTTTACCCGCAAAGCCGCCGCAGAAATGCGTCAGCGGGTGCTCGATGCGTTGCTGGCTGCTCAGCAGCCGTTGCCCGATCAGGCCGGCGAGCATCAACGCACAACATATCGCTTGGCCACTGCCGTGTTGCAGCGCAATGAGACCCTGGCATGGAACCTGTTTGATCACCCGCAACAGCTGCAGATTCAGACCATTGACAGCTTTAACGCCAGTCTGGTTGCCCGCATGCCGTGGCTCAGCCGTCTCGGTGGTCTGCCGGCTATCAGTGACCAGCCGCGCCAGCTCTACCGCCAAGCTGTCCGTCAATTGCTTGCTGCTTCACGGACGACGGATAAGCTGAACCGCGGACTTCGTCAGTTGCAATATCATCTGGATAATCGTTCCGATCGGCTTGAAGAGTTGCTGGTTCAGTTGCTTGAACGCCGCGATCAATGGTTGCGCCATCTGTTCGGTGATCAGGTGCGCCCGCGTGACGAGCTGCAGCAGGCTCTTGAAGCTGTGTTGGCGGAGCACCTTGCTGAAGCGGCACGGGCTGTCCCATTGGCCTGTCGTGATGAAGTCATGGCTTTGGGGCGCTTCGCTGCAGAGCAATTGGCAGATGAGCAGCGCCCGATCTCTCATCTGCTGCAGGCTGAGTGTTTTCCCGAGGCGGATCTGGAGGCTTTGCCGGTGTGGCGCGGCCTGGCTGAATTGCTACTGACCTCTGAAGGGCAATGGCGCAAGGCCTGCAACAAAAATATTGGCTTCCCAGCTGGGAAAAAAGACCCTTTTGCGTCAATGAAACAGCGCATGCTGGAGCTTCTCAAGCGTGTGTCAGACGAAGATTGTCAAGCCCTGGCTCAGGTGGTGTCTTTGCCGAGTGGTGGCTATTCGGACCAACAGTGGCAGACGTTGGACGCTTTGTTGGATGTCCTGCCTGCTTTGGTGGCTCAGCTATGGTGGGTGTTTCGTCACTGTGCCGAAGTCGATTTTACAGAGGTTGCTCTCAAGGCCCGCCAGGCTTTGGTAGACAGTGGCCAGCCCACGGAACAGTTATTGGCTCTTGATCGCCAGATTGACCATATTTTGGTCGATGAGTTTCAGGATACCTCGTGGTTGCAATTTGACCTGCTGTCCACTCTGGTCAGCGGCTGGCAGCCCGATGATGGTCGTACGCTGTTTGTGGTCGGTGATCCCATGCAATCCATCTATCGCTTTCGTGAAGCTGAGGTTGGACTGTTTCTTCAGGCCGGGCAGCAAGGCATTGGTCCCGTTTCCTTGCAATCGCTTCAGCTCAGTGCCAACTTCCGTAGTCAGCAGGGGATTGTTGATGCGATCAATGGCTGGTTTCCGGATATTTTTCCCGCCCAGGAGGATGCCGGACGGGGAGCGGTATGTTATTTCCCGGCACAGCCGGTTCTGAATCGGGGAATGGGGGAGGCTGTCTCCGTTTATCCCGACTATCACAATAATCCTGATGAGGAAGCGGCTGAGGTGGTGGAGCTGATCAAGGTATTGCGTGACCGTCATCCCGCCGAGAGTATTGCCGTGCTGGTTCGGTCGCGCACTCATCTGAAAAGCATCCTGCCACACCTGCAAAAACACGCGATCGGCTACATGGCTCAGGATATCGATGTTCTGACTCAATGCCCGGTGGTTTCCGATTTAACGGCCTTGACCAAGGCCTTGCTGCATGGTGGTGATGATCTCAGTTGGCTCACGGTATTGCGCGCACCCTGGTGTGGTCTAACTCTTGATGAGTTGATCCACTTTGCGCCATCCAAAACAACCACCGTGGCGCAATTGGCGACGACGGAAGCTGTGCTCAGTGCGTTACCGCCTGCTTCGCAGCAGCGGGTGGCTGCCGTTATTGCCATTGTTGTCGAGTACCGTCGCCGCCGAGGTCGTGTGCCTTTACGGCAACTGGTTGAATCGTGTTGGCGGGATCTTGATGGCCCCTGCTACTATGGGGGACAGGCTGTTCATGATGTCGAGCCTTTCTGGGCTTTGCTTGATCGGCTCGATTACGGTGGCGATCTGTTGGCGATTGAACAGCTTGATGAGTCTCTTCAGCAGTTGTTTGCTACACCGGTTGTGTCCGGTGAGTCTGCGGTGCAGGTGATGACGATTCACAAGGCCAAAGGCTTGGAATTTGATCATGTCGTTCTGCCGAGTCTGGGGCGTAAACCGCGTCGTAGTGATCATCCGTTGATGCGTTGGCTGGAACATCCGACACATGGCCTGTTAATGGCACCGATTACGGCTCCTGGTGATGTCGCGGATCCGATTTATGGACTTCTTGGTCAGTTGGAGCAACGTAAAGAAGACTATGAAGTTGCTCGTCTGCTCTATGTGGCGCTGACTCGGGCGCGCCGAACGCTGCATCTGTTTGGTCAAGCTGCTCTCGCTCGTGACGGACAGGCGCAACCGGCGTCAGGTTCTTTGTTGGCAACCCTGTGGCCGGCTATTGGTCATCACTTCGTGCCTGATGACTCGCAGACCCTGCAGGGCGATAGTGAACAGGATGCCAGGCGCTACGGGCCACCGTTGCTTCGGCGTGCCGAACCTCTGTACGCAGTTCAGCCGAAAAGGGCTGAGGCCGATGGGGTGACGCCGTGGAGATCCGGCACGATTGCCAGCCATGTCGGGACGCTAGTGCACCACTGGTTTGAGCGTTTTGCCCTGGATCCGCAGGCGATTGAAAACTATCATCAGGTCGAACAGCGCTCTGCTTTGATTGGTCGACAAGTTCGTCTGCTCGGTCTTGCTGAACACCATATAGAGCCGATGGTCGGCCGCATCAATCAGCTGATTGATACGATGCTGTCCAGTGATCGGGGGCGCTGGATTCTTGCTCCCCATCCACAGGGGCGTAATGAGTATGCCCTGAGTGGAGAGCTTGATGGCCAATTCGTCAATGTGGTTATAGACCGCACCTTTATTCACGAAACAGAGCGTTGGATTATTGATTACAAAACATCGGTTCCCGGTCGCTTGTCCATGGAGGAGTTCTATCAACAGCAGGCGGAAATATATGCGGATCAGCTTCACCGTTATGCTCAATTGCTCGGGCGTCTTGATCCGGAGCACCGCTGTCGTTGTGCCTTGTATTTTCCAGCCTGCGATGGCTGGTATGAACTGAATTTTCAGGAGTGAAAAGATGGCAGAGAAAAAAGATTTTAATCGTGTTGCAATTCAGTGGGATGACAAACCGCGCCGGGTGCAGTTGGCCATTGGTGTTGCTGAGGGGATTCGACAGGCTGTCCCGCTGAACGAGACCATGACTGCCCTTGATTTTGGCTGTGGTACGGGACTGGTGACCTTTAATCTGGTTGACTCACTCAAGCACGTCCTCGCAGTGGACAGCGCGGAGAAGATGCTGGAAGTCACTCTTGAAAAAGCGCGTGAGCAAGGGGTTGACCAGAAAATCGAAACGCAATTGAGCCATGATCATTTCCCTGACAACATTGAGCAGATGTTTGATGTGATTTACAGTTCAATGGTGATGCACCATGTTCCCGATGTTGCGGCACTGGTCAGGTCGATGATACAGCATCTGGCTCCTGGGGGGTATGTGGCCTTGGCTGATCTCGATGTGGAAGAGGGGACTTTTCACGATGATCCGACCGGCGTGTTTCATCACGGGATTGACAGACACTGGCTGGTCAACTATCTGAAGGATCAAGGTCTGTGTGATGTTCGGGCCGATACAGTGCATACCATTGTTAAGCAGCGTGAGGGCAAGGAGGAGACCTTTACGGTGTTTCTGGTGAGTGGTCGTCTGCGGACATCGTAACGGTGTTCGCTGTCTGCTCGTGGTGGTTCTGTCACGGGGCCACCGAAACAGACGCTGGCATTACCCCCGGTAGATACGAATATTTCCCTGTGAAGACATTTTTTCCAGCCAGTGTCTCACCCATTGTTTGATCATGTTGCGCGTAACCGGAACCAGAAGACAAAAACCTGCCAGATCCGTACAAAATCCGGGTGTGAGCAGGGTCAATCCACCTGCAAGAATCATGGCACCATCCAACAATTCCTCGGTCGGCATTTCACCGCGTTCTAACGCCAGTTGAATTTTTCTCACGGTTTCACTTCCCTGTGTTCGTGCTAGGTAGGCTCCCGCCACTCCTGTGAGTAAAACCAGAGCGACAGTTGGCCCAAGCCCGATGATTTCGCCAGCTTGCAGCAATACGTAAATTTCAACAATTGGAATAACTATAAATAAAATGAGTAATCTTATAAACATTTTTGCACCCTTTATGTGTCCTTGTTAATTTTTATTTTCCGTTTTCAATCACAGATCGTGTGTATTGGCAATAATTTCATCGTAAAACTGATAACCTACTGAAATATAAAACAAAATATATGTGCGTAAAAAATAGGCAAAATGATGAAAGCCTTTTTTGCTGTGGTATTTAGAGATCCGTTAACAGTTTTATCAACAGGTTATCAACAGCTTTTGTGGGTAAAATCATAAGTGGCTTGAAATGTGTTGTTTTTTTTCGTGTCAAGGTTTTTGTTCGCCAAAAATCATTTTTCCAACCCAACTTTAATAAACTGTAAACGTAATTTTAATAATTGTCCTGTCCGCCCTCAGTTGGGGGTGGTGGGGAGCCGTTCGATTGTTTGATCATTTGTTGCCGCAGGCATGTTTCGGCATCAATGTCGTGCTGCTCGGCTAGTTGAACGCAATAGACAAGCAGCTTACCGATGATTGTTTCGGCTGTCGACCGGTTTGTGCTGATTTCCAGTTGGCGGATGTGAGCGAAAGCCTGTTGGGTTGATGGCGGTTGGATGGTGTTGTGTTTTCTGATGCTTTTTTGCGTTGCCAGTAATGACGGTAGTGGGGCCATGTCGTGTTCTGGCGGAGCCGGTTGGCTGCGTTGCTTGCTCTCTTCAGCTTTGATGGCCTCCCATTGTTGGTTGATCTGTGCTTCGCTCATTGCCGGCAGATCGTCAAAAACGTGTGGATGACGCCGGATCAGTTTTGCCTGGATTGCTTCGCTGACGTCGAACAGCTCGAACTGGCCCGCTTCCTCATAGATGTCGGCAAGGAAATAGATCTGCATGAGGAGGTCGCCGAGCTCGCTGCAGATATCTTCTGAGATGTTGTGGTCGATGGCATCAAGGACTTCATAGGCTTCTTCGAGAAGGTGTTTTTTGATGGTGTCAGGGGTTTGTTTTCTATCCCATGGGCATCCGCCGGGCGCACGTAGTGTTTTGATGGTCTGGTTGAGATTTGTCAGGGAGGTCGCGAGTTTTTGCCGTGAATCTGACATGGTTTTATATCCCTTTTTTTGGGGAAAGGATTGCCGAATAAGGCCAGTATTTTTCCGCTTTGGAGTCCCTGTCTTTTTGCTTGACAAAAGAGGGTTAGACTCTATACTGACCGCTTTCTTTAACGGGTTGAAAAACATGCAATTACGAGCAGAAGACATTAAAGACCATCACTCTGGTCTGCACATTGAACAATCGGTTGACCAATATCCTATCCTGGCACAGTTGGTCAAGGATGGTGGTTATGTTTTTCGTACCCCGGTGCAGGTTGATGTGCACGTCAGTGTTGTCGGTGGTGTGATCGAGTTGGACGGGCACATTCAGGTTGAAGTTGAGATCCCTTGTGGCCGTTGTTTGACTCCGTCGGTTTATTCACTCTCTGGCGACTTTCATCAGTCTTTTGTTGAGGAGCTTCCCAATATTACCGGTGAGGATGGTGAAGAGCTCGAGTTGACTGCTGAAGAGATGGGTCTCGAACTGTTCGATGGCGAAGCCATTGATTTGGATGATGAGGTTCAGCAACAGGTGGTGTTGTTGCTCCCGGCCCATCCTCTGTGTGATGAAGCCTGTAAAGGGTTGTGTGTGGAATGTGGCGCCAATCTGAATGAAGAGCCCTGTGAGTGTGCTGAGAAAAAAGTCAGTATGCACTTTGCAGCCCTTAAAGATTTTAAGGTTGAAAAATAACATCGTTTCGGTTTACTTTTGGTCGGTTGTCGGCGGGATGACGCCGTCATGTAATTGACAAAATATCAGATAGATACAAGAGCAAAGGAGATTCAGCTCATGGCAGTACCCAAGAAAAAGACGTCCAAGTCCAGACGTGATATGCGTCGTGCACACGATGCTCTCACCGCACCTGGTGTTTCCGTATGTCCTCAATGTGATGAACCCAAGCAGCCGCATCGTGCGTGCCCCAGCTGTGGTTTCTATAAAGATCGCAACGTTCTCGATTCTGAGGATTAAGGGTTGAATAGATGAAATCAATCGTGATTGCGGTTGACGCTATGGGTGGCGACAATGCTCCGGCTGTTGAAGTCGAGGGCGCTGTCGCTGCGGCTCGCAAATGGGGCATGGCGATTGTTCTGGTCGGCGATAAAGTGCGGATCGGGCAGGCATTGGCAAATCACGATGTGACGGGTCTGGATATCCGGATCCATCATGCCTCTGAAATTGTCACGATGGACGATTCCGCTTCCGATGCAGTTCGGAAGAAAAAGGATTCGTCTATTCGTGTTTCTTTCGACCTAGTGAAGCAGGGCCAAGCTCAAGCTGTGGTCAGTGCCGGCAATTCTGGCGCTACGATGGCTGCCGGGATGTTTGTTACTAAGCGCATCAACGGCATTGAGCGTCCGGCAATTGCGACCATTGTTCCCAATCTCAAGGGGCAGTCTCTGGTTCTTGATGTTGGTGGGAATGTCGATTGTAAACCTGTTCATTTAGAGCATTTCGCGATTATGGGTCATGTCTATGTTCGTCAGATCATGGGCAAAGCCAAACCTCGGGTGGGATTACTTTCCAATGGTTCCGAAGAGAAAAAAGGCAACGAACTGACGCGCGAAACGCATCGACTGCTCAAACAGCTTGATCTTAACTATATTGGTTACGTTGAGGGGCGTGACGTTTATAGTGGTGATGTTGATGTGGTTGTTTGTGACGGATTTGTCGGTAACGTGGTTTTGAAAGTCTCGGAAGGACTCGCCGAAGCCATCGGTACGATGTTGCGTCAGGAACTGAAATCGCGTTTCTGGGCACGCATCGGATATTTGCTGTCGCGTCCGGCATTTCAGGCGTTTAAGAAAAAAATCGATTATGCCGAGTATGGTGGTGCGCCGCTGTTGGGCATTCGTGGTACCGGGATTATTTGCCACGGTGGTTCCAATGTGAAAGCGATGACCAATGCCATTGGCCAGGCTGCTGACAGTGTTCAGAAGGCCGTCAATGATACGTTGGTCGAACAGCTTCATGAGCTGAGCAATCAACCAGACGCAGCTGCAGTGGTAGCAGTTGCCGGCACTAAGTAATTTCGTGGTTTCAAGGGGGAAATGCCAGTGAAAAAAGCACGTATTATCGGAACAGGCTCCTATCGGCCTGAAAAGGTTTTGACCAACTTTGATCTCGAAAAGATGGTTGATACCAATAACGAATGGATCACGGCTCGCACTGGTATCAAAGAGCGACGAATTGCTGCAGATCATGAAATGACTTCGGATCTGGCTGTGAATGCCGCGCGTAAAGCGTTGGAGATGGCAGAAACAAAACCCGAAGAGATTGATCTGGTTATTGTCGGCACGATTACCGGCGATTATCCCTGGCCTTCAACCGCATGTCTGGTTCAGGATAAGCTCGGTGCCGTTAATGCTGCGGCCTGGGATGTTTCAGCCGCCTGCAGCGGTTTTGTCTACGCTTTGGCATCCGCAACACAGTATCTTGAAAGCGGCCATTCCAAAAAAGCCCTGGTGATCGGTGCCGAAGTTCTCAGTCGTATTATTGATTGGGAAGACCGCAATACCTGTATCCTTTTTGGTGATGGTGCTGGTGCCGTTGTTCTTGAGGCTCAGGAAGGGGAGCAGGGCGTTCTGTCGACCCATCTGCATTCTGACGGCTCCTATTGGGAACTGCTTTATCAGCCTGGTTTTGGTGCCCGTCATCCAGCCAGCGTTTCCGGTATTGAACAGCGTCTGCCGTTCCTTCGCATGGCAGGGAATGAAGTCTTCAAGGTCGCTGTCCGCTCACTTTATGATGTTGCGATTGAAGCTCTTGATGCGAACCAGATGACGGCTAAAGATGTTGATCTGCTGTTTCCCCATCAAGCCAACCGTCGCATTCTTGATGCGGTGAAAAAGCGCCTGAAGCTCAACGATGACCAGATGTATGTGAACGTTGATATGTGTGGCAACACCTCCGGAGCATCCATTCCTCTGGCTCTTGATGAGGCGAATCGCAACGGACAGCTTAACGAAGGTGATGTTCTGCTTTTTGATGCTTTTGGTGGCGGCTTTACTTGGGGCGCGGCATTGGTGCGCTGGTAGTTTACTGCCCATAAAGTAAAACGGATAAAGGTTAAGATGATGCTAGCATTTATTTTTCCCGGTCAGGGAGCTCAACACGCTGGAATGGGTAAGGAATTGAGTGAAAACTTTTCCGTTGCCCGTGAGGTGTTTGAGGAAGCCAATGACGCACTGGGTTTCGATCTGGCTAAAATGTGTTATGAAGGACCGGAAGAGGATCTGAAATTGACGGCTAATACGCAGCCGGCGATTTTAACCATGAGTGTTGCAGCGTTACGTGTGTTGCAGCAGGAGAGTGATCTGCAGGCTGATTTTGTTGCTGGGCATTCACTTGGCGAATATTCGGCTCTGGTTGCATCGGGCGGCATGACGTTTGCCGATGCCGTTTGTACTGTGCGGCAACGTGGAACATTTATGCAACAGGCTGTTCCTGTCGGCGAAGGTGCCATGGCTGCGGTTTTGGGTGTCGATGGCGAAACCCTGGAAAAAATCTGTGCTGAAGCTGCGGGTGACCAGATTGTGTCGCCGGCGAATTTTAACAGCCCTGGACAGATTGTTATCGCCGGTCATACGGCAGCTGTTGAACGGGCCATTGAACTGGCCAAGGAGAACGGCGCTAAAAAGGCCATGCCACTGCCGGTCAGTGCACCGTTCCATTGCGCGTTGATGAAACCGGCTGGTGAGCAACTCGCTGGTGTTCTTGATGCGGTAACACTGTCGGCTCTGGCGATTCCAGTGGTCACAAATGTTGAAGCCTCGGCCAATAGTGATATGGCGCGTGTCAAGTCGTTGCTGGTCTCTCAAGTGAGTGCTCCGGTGCGCTGGGACGAATCTGTACGCTATATGGTTGAGCAGGGTGTTGAGCGTTTCATCGAGATTGGTCCGGGCAAAGTGTTGTGTGGTCTGATCAAGCGTATTGAGCGCCGCATGCCTGTGGCTAATGTTGAAAACTTGGCGTCCCTTAAGGCGCTGTAGGTAAACGGACCCGGCAAGGAGAGATTCATGCTTAAAGATCGCGTGGCCATTGTCACCGGCGCTTCACGAGGAATTGGCCGTTGTATCGCCCAGTACCTGGCTCGTCAGGGAGCACGTATTGTCGCAGTCAGTCGCAAACAGCAGGATACGGAAGCACTGGTCGCGGAAATCAAAGATCAGGGCGGTGACGCCATCAGCGTTGCGGCGGATGTTGCCGTTGAGGGCGATGTGACCGCTATGATCGACGCGGCACAGGAAGCGTTTGGTCAGATTGATATTCTGGTCAACAATGCCGGGATCACTCGTGATACACTGCTGGCGCGTATGAAGGAAGACGATTGGGATGCGGTGATGAACATTAATCTCAAAGGCGCTTTTTTGTGCACCCGTGCTGCAGCTAAGGTCATGAACAAACAGCGCTACGGGCGTATTATTAACGTGACATCGGTCGTCGGTCAGATGGGTAACATTGGTCAGGCCAACTATTGTGCCAGTAAGGGTGGTTTGATGGGACTGACCCGTTCCAATGCCCGTGAGTTGGCGCGGCGCAATGTTACGGTTAATGCCGTAGCACCGGGATTTATCGAAACAGATATGACAGCAGAGTTGCCGGAGAAGGTGCGGACCGATATGGCTGCCCAGATCCCCTTGGGCCGTTTTGGTGCACCGGAGGATGTTGCAGCAGCGGTGGCCTTTCTGGCTTCCGAACAGGCCGGTTACATCACCGGCCATGAGCTGTCTGTTAATGGCGGAATGTATATGTAATCACATTGGCCGGATCGGATTGTCTCCGTGTCTGGCACTGAACACATCAGCTTAGGCTGTTACCACACATCATGGAGGTAAAATCATGGCTTCAATCGAGGAAAGAGTACAAAAAATTGTTGCTGAGCAACTGGGTGTTGAAGAAGATCAAGTGACTCCCGAAGCTTCTTTTATGGACGATCTCGGTGCGGATTCTCTGGACACCGTTGAGCTGGTTATGGCTCTGGAAGAAGAATTCGATATTGAAATCTCTGACGAAGACGCAGAGAAAATTCAAACCGTTAAGGACGCTATCTCTTACGTTAGCAATAACTCCTGATTGGTTGATGCGGTTCAGGGGAGGTGCAGATTGTGTCTGCCCTCCCTTTACCATTTAAACGGTTTTTCCAGCGTCTCAGCGTGATTTCAGACGACAGCCGTCTCTGTCGTGTGAAATCGTTCTGAGTGTTTTGTTTTTTCAGGACGCAGGATTTTAGTTCAACGTATTCTTTTACACGAACGGATTCGGCACATGTCCTTGTCGAAGATCTGACTGTTAACTTTTAAAATTCAGAGTAAAGGACGTAATCATGCGTAGAGTAGTTGTGACAGGTGTTGGTGCAGTTTCTTCACTGGGCACTGGAGTGGATAAAAACTGGTCGGCACTGACCGAGGGGCAATCCGGAATTGATTTGATTACACGTTTTGATGCGTCGGACCTTCCTGCCCAGATTGCCGGTGAGGTCAAAGACTTTGAGCCCACGGATTTCATCGATAAAAAAGAGGTCAAGAAAATGGACCTCTTCATTCAATATGCCTTGGCGGCAGCCGATATGGCGATGAGCGATTCCGGGCTGGAGATTACCGACGAGAATGCTGAGCGTGTCGGTGTACTGGTAGGCTCGGGTCTTGGTGGCCTTCCAGCAATTGAAAAATATCATGATGTGCTGAATAAAAGCGGTTACAAACGCGTTTCACCGTTTTTTATTCCTATGCTGATCATCAATCTGGCTCCGGGACAAATTTCTATCCGCTTTGGTGCAAAGGGACCTAATGTTTCTTCGGTCAGCGCGTGCGCCACGGGAACTCATTCCATTGGTGATGCCTATCACATGATCAAACGTGGTGATGCCGATGCTATGATCGCTGGTGGTAGTGAATCGACGATTACTCCGCTGGGAGTTTCCGGCTTCTGTGTCATGAAAGCCTTGTCAACACGCAATGATGATCCGAAAGCGGCAAGTCGCCCGTTTGACAAAGATCGTGATGGTTTTGTCATGGCCGAAGGCGCCGGTATCGTTATTCTTGAGGAATATGAGTCGGCGGTAAAGCGCGGTGCAAAAATTTATGGTGAGCTGTGTGGATATGGCTTGACGTCTGATGCGCATCACCTGACGGCTCCAGCGCCAGAAGGCGAGGGTGCTGCACGCTGTATGAAAATGGCTATGAACGGTGCTGGTGTGAATGCTGAAGAGATCGATTACATTAACGCTCATGGTACATCGACTCCGTTTAATGACATGTTTGAAACCATGGCCATCAAGACTGCTTTGGGTGATCATGCGAAATCGGTGATGGTCAGCTCGACCAAGAGTATGACAGGTCATGGCCTTGGTGCTGCTGGGGCACTGGAAGCTGTTTACTGCCTGAAGGCCATGGAAACCGGGATTGTTCCGCCGACGATCAACCTGCAAAATCCCTCGGAAGAGTGTGATCTTGACTATGTGCCCAACACGGCGCGTCAGGCAGATGTGAAAGTGGCCATGTCCAACTCTCTGGGCTTCGGTGGAACCAACGCCACCTTGCTGTTTAAAAAAATCTAAGGAGCAACCATGCTACTGATTGCCAGTGATCATGGAGGACTGGAACTCAAGCAGATTCTGGTCGATTATCTCAAACAGCAGGGCGTCGATGTGAAAGATCTTGGTGTTCACGCCGAAGATTCTGTTGATTACCCTGACTATGCCGCGCTCGTCGCCGAGCCGATCTCCAAACAGGAAGCTGATCAGGGGATTCTGGTCTGCGGAACCGGAATCGGCATGTCGATCGCAGCCAACAAATTCCCGGGTGTACGTGCTGCATTGGCCCATGACGAATTTACGGCGCAGATGGCCCGTGAACACAACAATGCCAATATCCTCGTCCTTGGTGGTCGTGTTCTCGACCCTGAGCTCGCTTGTCGGATGGTTTCTGTCTGGTACGATGGTGCCTATGAAGGTGGCCGCCACCAAAACCGACTGAATAAAATCATTCAGCTCGAACGCCACTGCGACGCCGACGCATAACAAATCAGTCAAGTCATGGGTAGGCCGGGCCTGCCCATGGCTTTTTCTTTAAGTCATCAAGAACCACGGAGGTTGATGTGAAGTCTCTCGCCCAATTTGATCCTGAAATCGCTCAGACCATCCAGGAAGAAACAGAGCGTCAAGAATATAATCTCGAATTTATTGCTTCGGAAAACTTTGTCAGTGAGTGCGTGCTGGAAGCCCAGGGCTCCATCATGACCAACAAGTATGCCGAAGGTTACCCTGGTAAGCGTTATTATGGCGGTTGTGAAGTTGTCGACGTTGCCGAGCAACTGGCCATTGACCGCGCCAAGCAATTATTTGGTGCCGATCATGCCAATGTTCAGCCCCATTCCGGCTCCCAGGCCAACATGGCAGTCTACTTTTCCGCCTGTCAACCGGGAGATACCGTTCTGGGCATGAACCTGGCACATGGTGGTCATCTGACCCACGGCTCTCCAGTGAACTTCTCCGGTAAACTGTACAATATTGTGCCCTACGGTGTTAAGAAAGAGACCGGTACCATTGATTACAATGAAGTTGAATCTCTGGCGATGGAACACAAACCGAAACTGATTGTTGTTGGTGCCAGTGCTTATCCGCGTACCATTGATTTTGAAGCCTTCCGTCAAATTGCGGATAAAGTTGGCGCTCCGGTGATGGTCGATATGGCCCATATTGCCGGACTCGTCGCTGCCGGTGAGCACCCCAGCCCGGTTCCCCATGCTGAATTTGTTACTACAACGACGCATAAAACTCTCCGTGGTCCACGTGGCGGCATGATTCTGTGTCGTGATGAGTTTGCCAAGAAGGTGAACAGCAATATCTTTCCCGGCAGTCAGGGGGGGCCGCTGATGCACGTGATCGCCGCCAAAGCGGTTGCCTTTAAAGAAGCGTTGGACGCCGATTTTAAAACCTATGCTCAGCAGGTTGTCCTCAATGCTAAAGCTTTGGCAGCCGGTTTGCTGGAGCGTGGTTATAATCTTGTTTCCGGCGGTACCGATAACCATTTGATTCTCGTTGATCTCAGCGGGACCGAAACCACCGGTAAGATGGCTGAAGAAGCGTTGGAAAAAGCCGGAATTACGGTGAACAAGAATGCCGTGCCGTTTGACACCCGTTCACCGTTTGTCACCAGTGGTTTCCGCATCGGGACTCCGGCAACCACCACGCGTGGCCTTAAAGAAGCGGAAATGGGTAAAGTGGCTGACTGGATCGACCGCGCCTTGACCAACATTGACAATGAAGACGCTCTGACTGCGATTCGCGGTGAAGTTAAGGAGTTGTGTCAGCAGTTTCCTCTTTATGCCCATCGTCTGAAATAGGCTGGATATCATGACTCGTCCGTCGTGGGAAGACTATTTTATGGACATTGCCCGCCTTGTGGCCAGCCGATCGACCTGTTTGCGTCGTCAGGTTGGTGCGGTGATTGTCAAAGATAAAAATGTTCTTACCACCGGATATAACGGCACCCCGTCCGGGGTGCGCCACTGTCAGGAAACCGGGTGCCTGCGGGAAAAAATGCAGGTACCCTCCGGACAGCGCCATGAGTTGTGTCGCGGGTTGCATGCTGAACAGAATGCGATTATTCAGGCGGCTAAACACGGGGTCAACATTAGTGGTGGGACGCTCTATTGTACCAATGCTCCGTGTGTGATCTGTGCCAAGATGCTTATCAATGCCGGGTTGAGTCGCATTGTTTATCTCGACGGTTATCCCGATGACCTGGCTGAGGAGCTGCTTTTGGAATCGGGCATAGAAGTTCTTGAACATGTTTCATCGACCGATCAACCTTGCGAGGGCTAGATGAAATGTCCATTTTGTTCCTGTATTGATACGCGTGTTGTTGATTCCCGCCTGGCAAAGGAAGGAAACAGTATCCGGCGTCGGCGTGAATGCGCTGAATGCAATCGACGGTTCACTACCTACGAGCGGGTTGAAGATATCTTGCCGTTGGTGGTAAAAAAGGATGGTCGACGAGAACCGTTTGATCGCCTAAAAATTATCTCCGGTATGCAGCGGGCATGTGAAAAACGGCCAGTATCCATTGCGACGATTGAAAAAATTGTCGATCAGATGGAGATGGAGTTTCAAGAGTGTCCTGAGCGGGAAATCCCAGCGAGCCGTGTTGGTGAAGCGGTGATGAAGGCCTTGCACGATCTGGATGAAGTCGCCTACGTTCGCTTCGCTTCGGTGTATCGTCAGTTTAAAGATATCAATGAATTCATGCAGGAGCTGAAGGATATTCTCGGCAACCAGCATGACCTCCATAGCGACTCCTGAAAGTTCAAGTAATCTGTGAAGACTCAGGCTGAAACTCACGAACAATTCATGCAAATTGCATTGGATCTCGCACGTAAGGCGTTGGGGCGAACGACCCCCAATCCTCCTGTTGGAGCCGTCATTGTCCGTGATGGTCAGGTGGTTGGTCGTGGCTTCCATCCCAAAGCCGGTGAGCCGCATGCTGAAGTCTTTGCCCTGCGTGATGCCGCGGATCAAGCCCGTGGTGCCGATGCCTATGTGACCCTTGAGCCCTGTTCCCATCATGGTCGTACCCCTCCTTGTTGTGAGGCCTTGATTGCTGCCGGTGTCAGCCGTGTTTTTGTCGGGCTGATCGATCCCAACCCTCAAGTCAGTGGACAGGGTGTCGAGCGTCTGCGTGCTGCCGGTGTTGAAGTAGAAGTGGGGGTTCTCGAAACACAGTGCCGCCGCCTCATTGCTCCTTTTATTAAACACATGATCAGTGGTCGTCCTCTGTTTATTCTCAAGTCCGCTCTGACCTTGGATGGTCGGACCGCGACGCGTACCGGCCACTCTCAATGGATCACCAGCGCGCGCAGTCGTGAGCATGTCCATCGCTTGCGTGATCAGGTGGATGCGATTATGGTTGGTAGTGGCACGGCCTTACGCGACAATCCGCGTCTGACAACCCGACTCACCCCGCCCGGTCACGATCCTATCCGTATTGTTGTTGACTCGCGGTTGCAATTGCCTGAAACGTCGCACCTGATCAACCATCAGTCGGCATCGCCAACCTGGGTGGTCACTGTGGCGCAGGCCGATCCTGCTAAGATCAAAGCGTTGCAGGTGCATGCGGGCGTCGAGGTGATGACTGTTGCCGCAACCTCAGCCGGACAGGTTGACTTGCCTGCCTTGGCTGACATGCTCGGCCAGCGCGATATCCAATCGGTCCTGGTTGAAGGTGGCAGTGTTTTGAACCAGAGCTTATTTTCAGCGGGTTTGATTGATCGGGTGATGGTCTATATGGCTCCGAAGTTACTTGGCGGCAACGATGGCTTCGGTCTGTTTACCGGCCAGGGCGTTGATCATTTGGATGATGCTCTGCAGTTGCGTGATTTCCGTGTTACCTGTCTTGGCGACGATGTTTTGTTGGAAGGGGAGGTGTGTTCATGTTCACCGGATTAATTGAAGATATCGGCACCGTCAGAGAATTGCGCCATGGGGCTTCCAGTGTTCAGCTGACGGTGGCCACGACCCTTCCTATGGACGAGATTGCTTTGGGCGACAGCATTGCCGTTAATGGCATTTGCCTGACGGTGATCCGCTACGGCAGCGGTGTTTTTGTTGCCGATGTCTCTCCTGAAACACTTGAATGCACTAACCTTGGCGCTGTTTCACCCGGTTCGCAGGTGAATCTCGAACGTGCATTACAGCTCAGTGATCGACTTGGAGGCCATCTGGTCAGCGGCCATGTTGATGATGTGGCTACTGTGGTTGAGCGACGCCGGGATGGTAACGCCATCCGTTTTACCTTTCGCCTTGCCGCACACACGTTGCGTTATGTGGTAGCAAAAGGATCGATTACTATTGATGGCATCAGTTTGACGGTTAATGAGGTAACGGAAGAGACCTTCTCAGTGGCAATTATTCCGCACAGCCTGGAGAAAACGACGCTGAAAAATGTACAAGTGGGTGGACGAGTCAACATCGAAACGGATATCATCGCTCGATATGTTGAGAAACTTCTTGGTCAGGGGTCTGCAACGCAGGATGGTTCCCTGACGTTGGAGCATCTGGCCCGTAACGGGTTCATGTAAGGCGGTCATGGACCGCATGGATGTGTCATACTGCGAAAGGAGCACATTGTGCCTATAGCAAAAATTGAAGCGGCGCTTGAAGATATTCGCCAAGGGAAAATGGTTATCCTCGTTGATGATGAAGATCGGGAAAATGAGGGTGATTTGACCATGGCGGCGGAAATGGTGACGGATGAAGCGATCAACTTTATGGCCAAAGAAGGGCGTGGTTTGATCTGCCTGTCTTTGACCGAAGAGCGCGCTGATCATCTTGATCTGCCTTTGATGGTGACGGAAAACAGTTCCTCGTTCGGCACGGCTTTTACGGTATCCATTGAAGCCCGCAAAGGGGTTTCCACCGGTATTTCCGCAGCGGATCGTGCCCAGACCATTCGTGTTGCCATTGACGAAAATTCAACGGCGCACGATCTGGCCCGTCCCGGTCATGTGTTTCCTCTCCGGGCGCGTAAAGGTGGTGTGCTGGTACGTACCGGTCAGACGGAAGGTTCTGTGGACCTGGCGCGTCTGGCGGGATTAAAACCGGCCGGTGTTATCTGCGAAATCATGAATGACGACGGCACCATGGCGCGTATGCCGCAACTGAAAGTGTTTGCCGAGCAACATGACCTGCGTATTGTCACTGTCGCTGATCTGGTCGAGTATCGGATGCGTAAAGAGTTGCTGGTGCGCCGTGCGGCGGAAACGGCTCTGCCCACCTGCTTTGGCGGTGATTTTCAGGCCATTGTTTATGAAAATGATGTTGATAATGCTCAGCACGTTGCCTTGATTAAAGGGGAAATCAAGGAGGATACGCCGGTTCTGGTCCGGGTTCACTCCGAATGCCTTACTGGCGATGTGTTTGGCTCGATGCGTTGCGACTGCGGTCAGCAGTTGCAAGCGGCCATGGCGCAGATTGAAGAGGCCGGCAGCGGCGTGGTGGTGTATATGCGTCAGGAAGGCCGTGGCATCGGTCTGGTCAACAAGCTGAAAGCTTACGCACTACAGGATTGTGGCCACGATACTGTCGAAGCCAATGAAGCCCTAGGTTTTAAAGCGGATTTGCGCGATTATGGCATTGGTGCTCAGATTCTTGCTGACCTCGGGGTCCGCAAGATCAAACTGATGACCAACAACCCGAAAAAAATTGTCGGCCTTCAGGGCTATGGCCTCGAAGTGGTGGAGCGGGTGAAGATTGAAATGCCGGCCAATCGCGTTAACCAGCGTTATTTGCTGACCAAAAAAGAGAAAATGGGCCATTTGCTGGAAAACCTGTAAATAGAGTGTGTTGTCAAAAGGTCCAGATGGCTTTTTTGCAACAACCTTCATAAACCAATCGGCTGACCAGAGTTGGCCAGTGACTTAAATTGGGAGTGTAATCATGGCAAATCAATTAGCAGGACAACTGGATGCCAGCGGCCAGAAAGTCGCAATCGTTGTTGCTCGTTTTAACAGCTTTATTTGCGAACGGCTTGTCGAAGGCGCTATCGATGCCATTGTTCGTCACGGCGGCAGTGATGAAGCTATTACCATTGCCCGTGTGCCGGGCGCGTTTGAAATTCCCATTGTCGCGCAAAAAATGGCGGCTTGCGGCAAGTACGATGCTGTGATCTGTCTGGGTGCTGTCATCCGTGGCGCGACCCCGCACTTTGATTATGTCAGCAATGAGGTGACCAAAGGTGTTGCTTCGGTCAGTCTGGCGACCGGTGTTCCGATTGCCTTCGGCGTTTTGACCACCGACACCATCGAGCAGGCGGTTGAGCGTGCTGGGACAAAAGCCGGTAACAAAGGCTTTGAAGCGGCAGTAACCGCCATTGAAATGATCAACCTTTTGAAAAGTATTGATTAAATGGCCAAGGGAACACGACGTAACGGGCGTGAGTATGCGCTGAAGATATTGTATAGCCTCTATGATCAAGATGCGCCGCTGGATGAGGTGCTCAGTGATTTTTGGGGGAATTTTCGCTTCAGCAATGATGTGTTGGGTGAACCGGAAGAGCCGCAATCGCCGCTGTCCGATGATGTGATTTTTTTCTCAGAGCAACTGGTGAAGGGGGTCTACGAACACCTCGAAGAGATTGATGCCATGTTGCTGGACACATCAAAGAACTGGGCGCTGGATCGTATGCCGCGCCTGGATTTGTCACTGATGCGCATGGCGTGCTACGAACTGATATATGTCGATAAAACGCCGACCAACGTTGTCATCAATGAAGCGATTGAGATTGCTAAACGCTATGGCACCAAAGATACGCCAGCGTTTCTCAATGGTGTGCTCGATCGTATTGCCAAACGGGCACGGTCTTAATTTTGTAATTGGGGAGATTCATGAAAGAAATAAAAGTCGGATTGCTAGGGTTTGGAACCATTGGAACCGGTGTTGTAAAAGTTATTCAACAGAATGCTGAAGTGATCTCACAGCGTTTGGGCACCAAACTGACCTTGGCGGCTATTGCCGATCGCGATATTACCACTGATCGTGGTGTCGTTCTTGAGCCCGGTGTTCTAACTGATGATGCCGACCATGTTCTGACCAATCCGGACATTGATGTCGTGATTGAGCTGATCGGCGGCTATGAGCCGGCGCGCACCTTTGTGTTAAAAGCCCTGGAAAACGGTAAACATGTGGTGACGGCGAATAAAGCATTGCTGGCCCTGTATGGTCAGGAGCTGATGCTCGCAGCAGAAAAAAACAATGTCAGCCTGCTGTTTGAAGCGGCTGTAGGTGGTGGCATTCCGATCCTCTCCTCCATTCGGGAGAACCTGTGTGCCAACCAATTCAGTGATGTGTTTGGCATTCTTAATGGGACCTGTAATTATATCCTCACCCGCATGACCGAAAATGGCGAAGATTTTTCTGATGTTCTGGCGGATGCTCAGGAACTGGGCTATGCCGAAGCAGACCCGACCTTCGATATTGAGGGGATTGATACCGCCCATAAATTGTCGATTCTCATGACCATGTGCTTCGGCACCTGGGTTGATTTCGATTCGATCTACACCGAAGGGATCACCCGTATTACGGCCCTGGATATTCAGTATGCACGTCAGTTTGGTTACCAGATTAAATTGCTGGCGATTGGCAAACAAGAGGATGGTGTGGTTGAAGCACGCGTGCATCCAACCATGATTCCGGACACGTATTCACTGGCCGAAGTGCGCGGTGTGCTGAATGCCGTGCGCTTGATCGGTGATTTTGTCGGCCCGGTGACTCAGGTTGGCAGCGGGGCCGGTATGGATGCTACCGCGAGTGCCGTTCTCGGTGATGTCATGAGTCTGTCGCGTCAGATGTTGGGTGAAAGCAGCTTCCTGCCGCCAGCACTCAACTACCTGACTAAAAACATTACGACTTTGCCGGTTCGAGCGATGGAGGATATCACCAGCCCGTATTATGTTCGCGTGATGGTGGAAGATCGCCCCGGTGTGTTGGCTAAAATTGCTGCAACGCTTGGTGAGTATAACATCAGCATCTCCTCAATGATCCAACCTGAACGGGAGCTGGGAGGGTGTGTTCCCATTGTGCTGATGACCCATGATGCTGTGGAAAGTGATGTGCGTGCGGCCTTGGAGAAGATTGATCAGCTTGATATCTGCCGCGAAGCCAGTCTGTTTATCCGTATTGAGAATGACTTGGCCTAACCAACCCTTTAAAAAAGGCGCCCTTGTGGCGCCTTTTTTTGTCACCTGAATTACGCTCATGAAAAAGATAGCCGTACTTTCCGATACGCATTTCAATACGCTATCCGAGGCAACCGCTTTGGTGGAGCATTTGCTGACAAGTTGTTTTTCCTCAGTGGATGCCGTCATTCACGCCGGAGATCTTGTACATCCGGAGTTGGGGCTGTTGTTTGACGGACTGCCTTTTTATAGTGTTCAGGGCAATATGGACTGTAGTCAACCAGGTGTTCCGTTACAGCGTATTCTGACTATTGAATCGTGGCGCATTGGCGTCGTTCATGGTTGGGGACCGAAGGATGATCTTGAACAACGGATGCTGGAGCATTTTGCTCCGGCTCATCTTGATTGTCTGATTTATGGTCACAGTCATCATCCGATCTGTCACCGGGTCGGGGGGATACTTGTGGTCAATCCGGGCAGTGCGGCGGATCGACGCAGTGAACCCTGGCATTCCGTTGCACTGCTTCATGTCGGCGAAACCCTTGAAGCCGAAATTATCAATATTGACGCTTTGTAGGAAATCGTCTAACGTCAACGGGGATTGTGCTTCGTCAATGGTTGATGTCGCGTACAGTGTGATTTGAAGCGATCATTTTAAGATTCGATATAGTTTGGGGGGGAATTGTGCAATGAAGTTTGTCAAACTTTTCTTGGCTCTGGTGGGCTTGGCTCTGGTTTTTATCTTTTGTAAAGACAACGATACAAAAGTTGTCATTAGTTTCCTTGATTATCAATCGCCCGAGATCTATCTTTTTTTGCTGATCATGACCACGTTTGTACTCGGTATGATCGCTGCCTCGTTTGCGAACACCATTAAAATTATCCAGCTCAAGCGCCAGCTCAAGCAGTTGCAGCCAGAGAGTGTGGAACAAGAGAAGCAAAGCAAGCCTGAGAAGAAAAAGGATCGTAAAGCCCGTAAGCAGGAGAAAGAGACCAAACCTGTAGCTTCTGAGCCCGAAACCGTGGTTGAACAAGTACCAGCTGAGGTTGATAAGACGCCTGCAGCTTCGGTTGTCGACGAGGTGAGTGACGCTGTTTACGAGGAACCCGCTGCCGAACCTGCCGCCGAGAAATCCGCTGAGGAGGAAACGCCGGAAGTGATCGAATTGCCTCAGGGTCCGGTGGATGAGCCGCAACCGGAGACAGCGGCGAAAGACGAATCGCAACCAAAACACTCTTAACTGTTAACCAACAAGGACCTCCAGATGCTGGAAATTTTCCAAAAAGGTGGTCCTCTGATGTATCCGATCCTGTTCTGCTCGGTGCTGGCTTTAGCCATCTTTCTTGAACGGATCTGGGTGTACAGAGGTCTGATCAAACAATCCACACGCTTAAGAGACGAGGTCGAACTTCTGGTGCGCAATGAACACATTGCCGATGCTCTGGCAATCTGTCGTGAACGGCGGACAATTCTTGCACCTATCTATGTTGTTGCCCTCAATGCTGCCGGTCGCAGCCGGGATCAGATCAAGACGTTGGTGGAAGAGGTCGGAGAACGCTATAGCGTGACCTTGGACCGCTATCTTGGCTTATTGGGAACCATCGCCACGATCACCCCATTACTCGGATTGCTCGGCACGGTTCTCGGTATGATCCGCGCGTTTACCCAATTGGCGGTTCAGGGGGTTGGTACCCCGGCAACGCTTGGCGGTGGTATCTCCGAGGCTCTGATCACCACGGCGACGGGTTTGTCTGTTGCCATTCCGACCATCCTCCTGCACAAATATTTGACCAGCCGGTCCGATAATATTGCCCATCAGTTGGAGATCCATGCCCTGGACTTGGTCGACCTTTTAGCTCATGATTCCAAGCGCTCCTGATCGGCTGTTAAAAAGCCCACGAATGAGATATTTTCAACATACTGCAAATGTATAAATCCCATCGGACAAGGACACGTCATGGCGTTTAAACGAAAAGAGCGGGACGAAGTTCGTGTTGAATTGACCTCCATGGTCGATGTGGTTTTTTTGCTGCTGATTTTCTTCATGATTTCCACCACCTTTGTCGATTCCACTGGAATTGATATCAACTTACCCCAAGCCGGCAGTCAAAAAATCGATAAACAGCCGGAAGAGGTTAACGTCTATTTGGAAAAGTCGGGGTTGATTCATCTCGAAGATCGATTAGTCTCTATGGAGGATCTCCGATCCCATTTGGCTGGCTATGGTGACCGTGCGGCAGAAACCACGTTTATCCTTCTGGCCGATAAACAGGCTCAGCATGGTAAAGTGGTGCAGTTGATGGATGCTGCTCAGAGCGCCGGTTTTGCTAAATTGGCCATTGCCACAGAGCCTGAAATAAAGAAACGTTGATCGGCAGGGAGACACCTGTCTCTTTGTGATCTATACCAGGAGGGTGAATGAAAACCATTGCAGTGTTGACTGGAGGGGGCGATTGTCCGGGGTTGAACGCGGTTATCCGCGGTGTTGTTCGCAGTGCTGTCGGGACTCACGGTTGGCGGGTGATCGGCATTGAAGACGGCTTTGATGGACTATTATCGGGAATCAAGACGCGTGAGCTGGATCTTAAAGCGGTTCGAGGTATTTTGCAATTGGGTGGAACCATTCTTGGTACCAGTAACCATGGTAACCCCTTGCATTATCCTGTGATGGAGGATGGTGAAGTCCACTGGATGGATGTTTCATCCCAGGTGGTGGAGCATTTCAACAGTATCGGTGCGGATGCTCTGATTGCCGTTGGCGGCGATGGTACGCTGAAAATTGCTCAACGGTTGTACGAGCTAGGGATGAACGTGGTCGGCATTCCCAAAACCATTGATAATGATCTCAAAGCCACGGATGTGACCTTTGGCTATAATACTGCTGTCGGAGTTGTCACCGAAGCTCTTGATCGTCTCCATACCACAGCTGAGAGTCATCACCGGGTTATGGTCGTCGAAGTGATGGGGCGTGATGCCGGCTGGATTGCTCTGGAATCGGGTATTTCCGGTGGTGCCGATGTCATTCTTCTTCCTGAAATTCCCTTTTCCATCGAAAAAGTCTGTGCTGCGATCCGCCGACGCCGTGAACGGGGTGGACGTTTTTCCATCGTGGTCGTTGCTGAAGGTGCCAGTGCCCTTGACGGTGAGCAAGTGGTTCAAGAATCTGCGAACAACCGTCGCGGTGGGGTGGATCGTCTTGGTGGCATCGGCGAACAGGTGGCTGGACAGATTACCCAGTGTCTTGATATGGAAGTGCGGACCGTCGTTCTAGGGCATCTCCAGCGTGGTGGAACGCCTTCGCCGTTTGATCGCATTCTTGGCACCCGTTTTGGGGTGAAAGCGGTTGATCTGATTGCAGATGGGGATTTTGGGAAAATGGTTGCGCTGCGTGGTCGTTCCGTCGTATCAACCACCCTGGCTGAAGCTGTTGGCTCACTGAATCTGGTGCCGGCGCACGGTGAAATGGTTCAGGCCGCCGAGAAACTGGGGATCATGCTGGGTCGTTAGACGAGGACTCCACCGGCTGTGCTGCCCGGTGTTGCTTGGCCTCACACGGTGTGTTGCAAGCAGTGCAGTTGCGACACTGCTCGCATTCCGTCGGCTCGAGGTGAATCGTGATATCAGCGTTGGGGATCTGCTGCTGGATATCCTTCTCAACACTGTCAGCAATGGCATGGGCCTCCTGAATGGTTTTGAAACGACAGAAGGTCAGATGGAAATCAATTAATCGCTTGGTTCCGCTGCGGCGGGACCGCAGGTGATGATAGCCCGTCACATCACTGCGGTGTTGCTCAATGCACTGTGAAATTTTTTCCAATTGTTCCGCAGGTAACCCGGCATCGAGGAATTCATCCAGGCACGGACGAAACAATCCGTACGCTGCTTTGAGTACATAGACTCCAACGCCCACCGACAATGCCGGATCCAGCCACTGCCAGCCCAGTGTGTTGACAGCCAACAATCCCACTAGCAGGACCAGGTTGCTATAGACGTCGGTTGCATAATGGAGTGAATCAGCTTGCAATGCCGAAGATTCTGTCTGTTTTCCCACCCGTTTCAGGTAGCGACTCAAAATCCATGAGACAAAAACACTCAGCGCCAGAACACCAATGCCATAATCGATGTGGGTCAGTGTCACTCCTTGTCTGAGGCGGTGGATGGATTCGTAGAGGATGTATCCCCCCGAAATGCCGACCAGGACGCTTTGCAGAAACGTGGCAGCGGTTTCGTATTTGCCGTGACCATAGGGGTGGGTATCGTCGGCCGGTTTGTGGGCCTGCTTTAGGGCAAAAAAATTGCCCAGTGACATGAGAATGTCCAAAAGGGAATCTGCGGCAGAGGACAACAGAGCCATCGAACCGGTGATGATGCCGGTGGCCAGTTTAATAATGGCCAGAAATGTGGCGGTAATAATTGCCAGACGAGCTGCTGAGAGGCGTTTCTGTTCCATGATGATTATGCTGTACTGGCGCACTCGGGCAGAGGACAGTCTTGACACCATTGCGGATAGCCGGTGTCACCGTTAATGTCCCAGAACGATTCAATGCGGCGACGGTAAAAATCGATATCTGTGGCGTATGTTTTGATCTTTTCAAGTGTCGTGTCGTCGATTTTTCCCTGTTGATGCAGATAGGTATAAAAAATGGCCACGCCTTGAAGGGCCTGGGTTATCTCCTTGAGGTTGGGTTCCAGGGTTTTGATGATATACCAGTGTCCGGCAAACTGACGAATACGCACCGGGGAGATGGAAAACAGGTTTTCACGGCAGGCGCCGATGATAAATTCGCGCAAGAAATAATCCGCACCATGGGCCAGTTGTCCGGCATCCAGAGGTTCGATGCCTTCATTGAGCAGATTGGCGTGAAATTGCTTGAGCAGCGCCGCGCAGCGATGGTCCACGGCGATTTCGCTTTCAAGGGAATCAATGTTAAAACTGTTTGTGTCGATCATGAAGCGATTTCTCCTGAAAAAATTTTCGGGATTGTAACATGAACCTATGAGCTCGCGGGGCATAATTGGACCGTGAATTGAAAAAAGGTTACATTTGTTTTGAGATTGTATAGTATTCAACCCCACTTAATCGAAGCGAATTTTCAAAAAAGGAGTGCCACGTGGACGTACCGTGCCCTCAGTGTAAAAAAAAGACCCCGTGGGAAGATAATCCATGGCGACCGTTTTGTTCTGAACGGTGTCGTCTGGTGGATCTGGGCTGTTGGGTGGATGAAGATTACCGCATTGCCGGTGATCCGGCCCCTGTGACCGATGATGAGTCGGACTATAATGTATAACCTTTGATTTCAAACGGATTGCTGGAGAATTTTATGTATCATCTTAAGATTTGTACCCACTTTGCCGCAGCCCACAATCTGATCAATTACGATGGTGATTGTGAAAATCTGCATGGTCATAACTGGAAAGTTGAAGTGACGGTTCGTGCCAAAGAGCTGGATGAGTCGGGACTCGGTATCGATTTCAAGATCCTTAAAGCACGCACCAAAGAGCTGCTTGCCACGTTGGACCACAAATATCTTAATGATTTACCTCCGTTCAAGGAGACAAGTCCCTCTTCAGAGAACATTGGCCGTTATCTGTTTGAAGCTCTCGAAGAGACACTGAATACAGACAATGTTCAAGTGGAATGTGTGAACGTCTGGGAATCGGATAACGCTTGTGCCAGTTACAGCCGTGACTGATCTGCCTGTTGTTGAGTTGTTCTCGTCCATTCAGGGCGAAGGTCCTCTGGTTGGTTGCCGTCAGGTGTTTCTGCGGCTGGCAGGGTGTAATCTGGATTGTGCGTATTGTGATACGGATTTTCAGCCGAGCAAATGCGCCCGTATTGAGACCCAACCGGGAAGCGAACAGTTCCTGTACTGGGAGAATCCTCTGGAGAGCACACGCTTATTGGCCCATTTGAGTACGTGGAAACACCAGCAGCCGCATCTTCATCACTCGCTGTCATTGACCGGTGGTGAACCGCTACTTCATGCTGAAGCGCTTAAGGCATGGTTACCACAACTCAGCACACTGTTTCCGATTCAACTTGAAACTAACGGCACGCTGCCGCAGGCCCTGCAATTGGTGATAGATCAGGTTGAATGGGTCGTCATGGATATCAAACTTGAATCGCAGACCGGTGAGCCAACACCTTGGGCTCAGCATGGTGAGTTTCTGCGCGTGGCTGTGAAGCGTTCCTGCTGTGTCAAGTTGGTGGTGGGGCCGGGAACATCTGAAAGTGAATTGGTTCAGGCCGCTCAGTTGGTCAGAGACAATGCCCCTGACTCAGAGGTGTTCCTCCAACCGTGCACTGTTGCAGGGCAGTGCTCACTCAATGGGCGCATTCTGCTGCAGTGGCAGGCGCTGATTGCTGAGCAGGGGGTACGTGTGCGCGTTGTGCCGCAGACCCACTGTTTCTTGGCGGTTCTTTAGGTTTGGCTAACCGTTCAGTGTTGGAACGCTGTTTAGCTTTAGCGGCGAGACCCGGCGACCTTGACTTTGACCTTAAGCATTTGTGGTTCATCATAGTGAACCCATCGCTCAGGTGAACTTCATCCGTACTCGTTGCATGGTGCCCACGTGACGCGGGCTGCCGCGCTCGCACGGTCTGGCCACTTTTGCATCGACAAAAGTGGCGCATAATCGACTCCCGTCATTGCACCCTATCGGGTTTCCTCTCTCTAGTCACTTCCGCCGCGATGTCGGCAAAAACTCGGTCTGTTTGCAACGGCCCTCAAACAGATTGCCGACGACCATCACGGCTTCAGTTCCCTGCGTTCGGCGCTGCTGAACGGGAGGGCTCTGGTGGCAGATTTGAAAATTGGTGCTTCGGCAGGAATGGCCGGCATTGCGCTATTCTTCAGCTTTAGGAAACTTCTCTGCCAGTTTCTTTAAGACAGCCTCCGGCACAAATTCACTGATCGGGCCATTTAAAGAGGCCATCTCCTTGACGATGGATGAGCTCAAATAGCCATAGCGCACTGAGGTCATCATGAACATGGTTTCCACTTCCTTCTGTACCGTATGATTCATCTGGGCCAGCTGGAATTCGTATTCGAAGTCGGAAACCGCGCGCAAACCACGCAGGATAACGCGTGCTCCTTTGCGCATCACATAGTCAATCAATAAACCGTCAATCGTGTCGACAATGATCCGAGGGTTGTCACCGACGACATCGCGAATCATGTCGACCCGTTCTTCAACAGAAAACAGCCCTTTTTTAGAGGAATTTTTGGCGACGGCAACAATGATCGTGTCAAAAGCATGCAAGCCGCGTTGTATGATGTCCAAGTGGCCGTTGGTGATTGGATCAAACGAACCCGGGTAGACTGCGGTGCGGTTCATGGCGTCTCCTTGTTCGAGGTGTGGGCAAAAAGGTGCAGGGCGGTGGAACCATAGGTTTTCAGGTCAATGCGCTGATAGCGCCCCAGGACCTGTTGTACCTCTGTTGCTTTGTCTTCTTCAGCACAGATCAGGCCGTGCGGCTTTAAAAGATCCAGTTGGCTGATTTTGGTGATGGTGGTATCAACAAGCCCTTTACGGTAGGGTGGATCAAGAAAAATCAGGTCAAATTTTCCTCGGAGTTTGTCCAGAGCACGTTCAACCGGCAGCGCAATAAGCTGGCAGCGTTGCGCCATCGCGCAATGCGCACTGTTGGTGTGGATGAGTTTTTGCGCCTGACGGCCTGAGTCAACAAAACAGCCATGGGCTGCGCCTCGGCTCAAAGCTTCCAGTCCTAAAGCTCCGGTGCCGGCAAACAGATCAAGGACCTCCATGCCGTCAAATGAACCCAAACGGCTGGTCAGGCTGCTGAATAACGCCTCGCGAACACGATCACTGGTCGGTCGGATCTCTATGCCTTGAACGCTGGCCAGTTGTTTGCCGCGGGCCTGGCCGCTGATGATACGCACAGTCAACTCCCGTTATTTTTTCGGCAGCTCAATCTTGCCTTCCGGTGTTGGTCGGAATAACAAAATGGTGCGTCCGAGAATTTGGACGACGGAGCTGTCTGTTGTTGTGCTGAGTTGCTCGGCAACGTTCTTGCGATCCACCAGGCAGCCTTCAAGCAGCTTGACTTTGATCAGTTCATGTTGGTCGAGGACCTCTTCAACACTGTCAATGACCCCCTGACTTACGGCGTCCTTGCCGATCAGAACCACCGGATTAAGGTGATGGCCTAGGCCGCGGAGAAATCGATTTTGTTTTCCACTCAGGGTAACTGTGGGCATAGTTCTGTGTCCATTTCAGAGAACGGTGTTGATGAAAAGCTTTCGGAATATTTAACAGCCTGTTATACCCGTTGCACCGTCAAATAGCAATTCCCCAATTTTATTGACGATCTAACGGCCCCACGGTACAACTGAACACAAGTCATGACGTTGGATCAGAATTCTGATCGGTCTCTTTATCCTCAGGTTGATTGTCGTATCCGGAGAACGATGGCAGAACAATTCGCACTCATTTATTCCAGCCGTTTTAGCCAGTATTCCTATGGGGATTTTCATCCTTTTAAGGTTGACCGCTATCGGCTCACCTATGAACTGATGGATCATTGTGGTTTATTGACCGTGCCACAAATGGTTCAGGTGGAATGTCCCGAGGCCGATGAGGCGGCTTTAGAGACGTTTCATCGGCCCGATTACCTGAAAACACTGGCATCGTTCAGTGCCGATGACGATGTTCATGCCAATTTCTTTTATGGTCTTGGCGATGTCGAAAATCCTGTTTTTAAAGGCTTATATGACTGGGCGCGTTTAATGTGTGGTGGCACGCTGGAAGCTGCCCGCCAAGTGTGTGAGTTCAAAGCGCGTGCAGCGTTCAGTATGGCCGGTGGTTGGCATCATGCTCATGCCGCACGTGCTTCCGGGTTCAGTTATATCAATGATTCAGTGGTGGCGATTAATGCGCTGTTAGAGCAGGGCAAACGGGTGGTTTATGTCGATCTTGATGCGCATCACGGTGATGGTGTGCAGGAGGCTTTTTATACCACAGATCAGGTGATGACCATCTCAATCCATGAAAACGGTAAAGATTTTTACCCGTATTCAGGCTTTGTCGACGAGGTGGGCGAGGGCGCCGGTTACGGTTATTCCATTAATATTCCTCTGGTTCCCCATTCCGATGATCTGATTTTTGAACAGGCGTTTTCCCGTATTGTCCTGCCGTTGATTGAGTCCTATCGCCCGGATATTCTGGTGACACAGTTGGGAGCTGATTTTATGCGCACTGATCCGCTGACACGACTGGAGGGGACCACGTCATTTATGGAATATGCCGCCCGCCAGTTTTTGGCAACCGGCATTCCCTGGGTGGCTGTCGGCGGTGGTGGTTATCATCGGCTCAATGTCGCTCGGGCGTGGACATTGCTGTGGGCAACCATGATTGGTCACCCTGTCGCAGATGCCTTGCCGGAGAACTTTTTGCCCACGGTTACGTCCCTTGGCGAGGAGACGTTATTGCTGCGCGATCCGCCTCATTTGGCGTCGCCCGATGATTTTTCTCGCGCCCAGCAACATCTTGATAAAACCTGTTCTTATCTGGAAAGGCAGATTTTCCCTTTGTTTCATCTGCGGGCAGGGGGTGTCTGATGCCGTTTGTTCCATCCGTTACCCATTTGTTTGACGCCAGCGGGCTGCCATTGTTCAGCCTTAAAGAGATCAATGCGTTGGCGAAGGAGGAAAAAGAGCGGATTTATGCCACGCTGGTTCCGGAAATTGTCTTCGAGCGTTACGGTTTTGATCGCAACAGTTATCTGAGTCCGGATAGCCGCGAAAGGATCCGTTTTATTTGCCCAAAAGGGTTGGGGTTGTTGCGTATTGCTGTACGGCGACAACCGGAAGATACTGATGATCTGTTTTTTGTCGAAATGGCTGATACCCCTTTTCGACAAATGGAATTTTCCTTTTGTCTGATTAATGACCCCGACGCTCCACGGTTTGATGTCGATTACGACAGCAGCGGCCGGGAAAATATGTTTGGAACATTGCGACGCAATATTGACGAGGAGATCAGGGCTATGGCCGCTGGTCTCACCCCCAATCAGGTTCGTTCAGGGTTGAACACGTTTAAACCTTTTTTTGAGCGCTTTGAGCAGTTTGTCGCCTCTCTTGGCATCGATATTATTGTCGCCGAACCTCTCTCCTACAACAATGCCATCCATTATGAACGTTACGGTTTTGACTATACGACCGGAAAGCAGTTGATGTTGTGGATTGATCGGGAGTTTCAGCCCGGCGGAGTGCTTTATAGGCGGCTGGATGGGTCCACGCCGTTTCGCCAGCCGGGGATGGAAAAAACGGTACGTGGGCGCAGTTGGGCCATTCACGACGGCATTTTGCAAAAACCTTGGGATGGCATCAAAATTTATAAAACCGTTGGGCAACATGCCCATGTAAACACGTTTGCCCACTGGAACTATTGATGGAAAATGGGGGATATCATGCTTGGTAATTTATTTTTTATTGTATTTATCTGTGGTGTGATTTATGCGGCAGTTTATTGGAGTCAGCGTAAATCCTGAAATTTAGCTGTTTTTTCTTGAATATGTATACAATTTTGAACATAATGCCGACTATTTTGTAATGAATGTTTAAAGCTGTCATTAAACAAAAAGACAAGGGAGTCGAGCATTGAAATTACTGGTTACTGCTGTTGCCCTGGCACTGATGCTGCCGGGTTGGGTGAGTGCGGCGGGTTTTCATATCCGCGAACAGGGGAGCAAGGCGATGGGCATGGCCAATGCCTTTGCTGCCCAGGCTGATGATCCGTCGGCTATTTTTTACAATCCCGCCGGGATTGTTTTTCAAACCGGAACCCAGGTCAGTCTTGGTGTGACCGTCATCAACGTACCGGAAACGGAATTTCGCGGGACCACCAAGTTGGGTGATGTGGCAAGTGGCCTTGGTGTGGAACAACAGGTGGATACCGAAGCGCGTGATGACATCTTTTTTCCGCCCAATTTCTATATGACCACCCGTAAAGAAGGTTCTCCCTGGGCGTTTGGTATTGGTATTGGATCACTTTATCCACTTGCCAAGCGCTGGGATACCACCAGCCCGTTTCGTGATGAGATTAAAGAAATTGCCATCAAGCCGATTAACGTCAATCCGACAGTGGCCTATCTGTTTGAGTCGATCAACCTTGGTGTTGCAGTTGGTATTGACTATACCTACGCGGATGTGTGGCTTGAAAAGTCAGCGTGTGTCGATGCCTATGCCCTGGGAGCCGTGCCTGTACCGGGATTGACTGCCGTTCAATTGGGTGAGTTGGAGCTCGAAGCCGATGGCGATGGTTGGGGATATAACTTTGGTTTGTTGTGGCAGCCGTTGGAAACCTTGTCGTTTGGCGTTGCCTATCGCAGTGAAATTGAACTGGATTTTGATGGTGATGCTGATTACCAGATCACCAGTGCGGGCCAGAGTGTTTATGGTGCTCCACCACTTTCCTACACAGATTCTATTTACAGTACAGGCGCTGAAACGGAAATTACGTTGCCGGACACTTGGAGCTTCGCTGTTGCCTGGAAGCCGACGCGTAAGCTGACCGTAGAGTTCGATGCGGACCGCTTTGGTTGGAGCTCCTATGACAGTTTGGACATCCTGTTTGATGAAAATACCGTGCTGTCGGATTCTCTGAATCGTAAAGATTGGAACGATGTCTGGGCTTATCGGTTTGGTGCCCAGTATGCGGTGACGGAAACTCTTGATCTACGTGTTGGTTATGCCCGTGACAACACCCCGGTACCCAATGATACCATTGGTCCTGAGCTTCCTGATGCCGATCGTAACAACTACACCTTTGGTTTCGGTTACCATACGGATCGGGCGGTGTTTGATTTTGCCTACATGTGGGTTGATTTCGATGATCGTAAAGTCGACAACGAGACTCAAACCGGTACATACAAAAGTGACGCTTATCTGTTTGCCGCTAATCTGACCTATTTTTTCTAACGTGGTGGATTGCAAGCAATGAGCTTAAAGGGTGCCATCATTTCGGATGGCACCCTTTTTTCTTTATTTAAGTGCTGTGAGAAGAAGGAGTGGAGATGCGCCATTTTACACCGATTGTTGTTCTTGTTGAACCTCGCCAGCCCGGCAATGTCGGTGCAGTTTGTCGGGCCATGGCTAATTTTGGTGTAGCGCAATTGCGGCTGGTTAAGTCCTGTGACCCCTTTCATTCCGATGCGGTTAAATTTTCTGTGGGAGCTCGTCCTTTATTGGGGCAGGCGGAACATTTCCCCGATTTGGCTGCGGCACTGGCTGATGTGCATCACAGTGTTGCACTAACACGGCGAACAGGTCGCCTGCGTGGCAACCTGTTGCCCCTCGAAGAACTGTCACAACGCTTTCAATCTGTGGCGGCGCAAAGCCGTGTTGCTTTCGTGTTTGGTCGTGAAGACAGGGGATTGACGACACAGGAGGTTGCTCTGTGTTCCCAGGCCGCTACCATTGAAACCACTGATGAGACCGGATCGCTGAATCTGGCCCAAGCGGTGGTCGTCACTCTGTATGAACTGTCTCGCCGACAGGATCGGGTGGGTATAGTGCAACGGGATCAACCCACCCACGATCAGTTTGAGCCGCTGTTCCAGCAGCTCGATGAACTGGTGCACCGAGTGGGCTATGTCAATCCGAGTCGACCTGAAGTAATTCCGACGATGTTGAGACGACTCCTGCATCAGGCAGCCCCTGACGTTGCTGAATTGAATCAATTGCGAGGACTCATTAATCGGTTGTCTGAAAGTGTTCAAGACTGGCCGGGCCGTCGTCGGGGATGATACGATGTAAGGGGGCAGGTTACGTATACTATCTTATTAGAATTATAATGGTTTTTATTTTCTAATCTTTCCCGGATAAGCAGTTGTGCCAGCCACTATATTTGTATAGAATACGCCCCATGTTACATTTGTCTACTTTGACTAATTAGATCAACAACTGAGGTTGAATTCCTGATGGCAAATTCAGAACGTAAAATTGCATTGGTAACAGGAGGCGGCAAGGGGATTGGTGCCGCTATTGCGATCACATTAGCGCAGTCCGGATTTGATATCTGGCTCAATTACCGTAGCGACCATGATGCCGCCAATCTGGTTAAGAATGAGATTGAGCAGGCAGGTGGTCAGTGTCTGTTGCTTCCGTTTGATGTCGCTGATATCGCGGCCTGTGAAAACGCGTTAAAGCCTTATCTCGAAAACGCGACCCCCTTTGCCATTATCAATAATGCTGGTTTTGCCAAGGATACCCTGTTAGCTCTGATGAGTTCTCAGGAGTGGAATGATGTGATTTCAGTGCATCTTGGTGGCTTTTTTAATGTGACCCGTCAGGTCTTGCCCCAGATGTTACGCAAGCGCTGTGGGCGTGTCATCAATATCGTCTCCACCTCCGGTCAGACAGGCGTCGGTGGCCAGACTAATTACTCTGCCGCCAAAGCCGGGATGATCGGTGCGACGCGTTCACTGGCGATGGAGGTAGCCAAGCGCAAGATACTGGTTAATGCCGTTGCCCCGGGTTTTATCGAAACGGAAATGACCGAAGAGTTGCCGCTGGATAAAATTTTACCGATGGTTCCCCTTGGCCGAATTGGTAAAGCGCAGGAAGTGGCTGATATGGTTGATTTTCTATGTTCGGATAAAGCCGAATACATTACCGGTCAGGTGTTCTCCGTTAATGGCGGCGCCTGCATGCCGTAATTTTTCTGTTTTTCGTTGTTTTCAGGAATCGAGAAGCGATGACGACATTGAATCGTGTAGCTATAACCGGTATCGGGATTATTTCGTGCCTCGGCTGTGATGTCGATAGTGTTAGTGACGCCTTGCGCCAGGGCCGTTCCGGAATCGTTGTGGACGAGGAGCGTAAGTCGCTCGGGTTTCGCAGTGCGCTCACTGGCCGTATTGACGGGTTTGACGGCAAAAAGGTTTTGTCGCGCAAAGAGCGCAAAAGTATGCCGGAGTTTGCTGTTCAGGCGTATGCGGCCAGCCGTCAGGCGTTGGACATGGCGGCTCTTGATGAAACCCTGGTGCGCAGTGAAGATACCGGTTTGATTTTCGGCTGTGACTCAAGTTGTTTGGCCGCCATTGAACAAGTTGATCTGTTGCGCGAGCGTCAGGAAACCAAATCTATCGGCAGTGGGCAGATATTTCGTTCCATGACCTCCTGCGTGACGATGAATCTCAATACGTTGCTGGGCACCAAAGGGGCCTGCTGGTCACTGAGCTCGGCGTGTTCCAGCGGCGGGCATGCCATAGGCCAGGCCGCAGACCTGATTGCCCTGGGGCGTCAAAAGCGAGTAATTTGCGGTGGTGCGCAGGAGATCAACTGGCAATCCATGTGCAGTTTTGATGGCCTTGGAGCGTTTTCAGTGCGCGAAGATGAACCGAGTGCGGCGTCCCGTCCTTTTTCCGCAGACCGCGATGGTTTAGTCCCCAGCGGCGGCGCGGCAGCAGTGGTGCTGGAGAATTATGACGATGCCCTGCAGCGTGGTGCTACGATTCTCGGCGAGGTTGTCTCCTACGGTTTTTCATCAGATGGTGAAAACCTTTCCGTTCCCAGCCGTGGTGGATTGCAGCGCGCCATGCTTCAGGCTTTGCAGCGGGCCAATCTTCAACCGCAACAGATCGATTATCTGTGTGCTCATGCCACCTCGACCCCGGCCGGCGATGTTGCTGAAGCGGAAAATATCAAGGCGGTATTTGGTGAAAACAGCCCGCTGGTTTCGTCATTGAAGTCGATGACCGGTCATGAGCTGTGGATGTCCGGTGCCGCACAGGTGGTGTATTGCACCCTGATGGCCCGCGACGGCTTTATTGCCGCGAATATCAATTTTAAGGAACCGGATGAGGCTGCCAGAGGGTTACGTATTGTAACGCAGACGTTGCCCCATCCACCCAAGACGGTGCTGTGCAACTCGGCTGGCTTTGGCGGGACCAATGCGTGTCTGGTTCTGGACTTCGGGGAGAGCCATTGAATTATGACGCGGTGATCGTTGGCGGGGGCATCAGTGGTGCGACCTGTGCACTGGTGTTGTCCCACTTTGGTTGGCGTGTTGCCGTGGTTGAGCGCGAAGCCCATATCACTCCGTTGCTGCGTGGATTTTCCCGACATGGTGTTCACCATGACACCGGTTTTCATTACGCTGGTGGCCTTGGTAAGGGGGAGGTGCTGGACCGTTTTTTGGGTTTTCTTGGTCTGAGCCGGAAGATCGAGCTTTATCCTTTCAAAAGACAGGGGTTTGATCGAATTATTGACCGTTCTACGTCTGATGTCATTGATTTCAGTTACGCAGAGCAGGATTGGCGTGATTCATTGCTGGCAGCATTCCCACACGAAGCTACTGCCATTGATCGCTTTCAGCAAACGGTATTGTCTATCTGTGATTCGATGCCGTACCTCAATACGAAGAAGACCTTTGGCGAGGAAGGGCTGTTTGCCCACAGTCAAGATGTCAGTCTGCAGTCGTTTGTTGCGGAGCTGACGCAGGATCATCGTTTGCGCGCAGCTTTGTGTTTGCACTGCTTACTGCATGGTACACCTCCGGACCAGATTCCATTGCGTCTTCATGCGGCAGTCGTTGGCCCTTACTGTCGTTCGGTACATGGTGTACGTGGTGGAGGGAGTCAGTTAAGTCAGGCGTTTGACGATTGTCTGCAACAGGCCGGTGTTGACTCGTTTTGTTCTTCCACCGTGACGGCCATGTCCGTGGGGCGTGAGGGCGAGATTGCCGGTGTTCTTCTTGCCTCCGGGCAGAAACTTGTTGCCAAACAGGTTATCCATGCTGCGGACCCGCGCTTGTTGCTTGACTGGCTCGATGAACGTTGTTTTCGTCCGGTGTATCGACGCCGTCTGGCCGCATTGCAGGAAACACAGTCTGCTCTGGTGTTGTTTGGCCGCAGTGCGCAACCCGTTGATGCGTTGGCGGGTCGGAATTTGTATTTGGCGGACCTTCAACAAGGGACACAGTTGTTTTCCGGAACAATTGCGCAGCGCCCTTTGTACCTGTCCTCAGCTGGACAGGGCTGCGGTATTATCGGTATTATGCCGGAAGATTATAGTCGCTTTGAGCCCTGGCAAAATACTCGCCGCGGCCAGCGTCCTGACGATTATCGGCACGTTAAGCAACAGTACTGTGAGCAGATTATGGAGCGTATTGATCAGACGGTACCGGAGATTTCCCAAGCGCTCCAAAGTCCGTTTCTGGCCACGCCGCTGACCTTGCGGGATTATTTGCACTACCCGCAAGGCGCTGTGTATGGGGTCAGCCATCAATTGGCCCACTACCCCCTGCAGGTGGCCACTCGGGTTCGGGGGCTCTACCTTTCGGGACAGGCTTTGGCTGCACCTGGATTGATGGGGGCGATGGTCGGTGCTTTTTATACCTGTGGCACCTTATTAGGGCATCAACGCGTTGCAGAGGAGTTGAATCAGTGTCATTAAACAGAGTTGTGATCACCGGGATGGGAGCCGTTTCTCCATTTGGCGGAACCGTAGCTGATCTGCTCAGCGGACTGTACGAAGGTCGCAGCGCTGTGGCTTATTATGAAGCGTTACGCCAGGTTCAGGGGTTGCGCAGCTTAGTGGCCAGTCGTGTTCAGGGCATTGACCCAAAGCAGATTGCTCGCAAGCATCGCCGTTCTATGTCGAAGATGTCGATCTACGCCACCCTTGCAGCAACCGAAGCCATGGCGCAGGCCGGGATTGACGAAGAGCTCTGTGCGTCTGGTGATCTGGGGGTGGCGGTTGGTTCCACTGTCGGCAGCACTGAAGTGACCGAAGCTTTTTTTGAAGACTATTTTACCGACCACAGCCTTGAACGGATGAAATCGACGCTGTTTTTTCAGATGATGAACCACACCTGTGCGTCCAATATTGCTCAGACATTTAATATTACTGGTCGTCTTCTCGCGCCTTCGGCTGCCTGTGCCACAGGGAGTCAGGCGATCGGTTACGGCTATGAGATGATTGCTCAGGGTCATCAGCAGATGATGCTGTGTGGTGGCGCCGATGAACTGCATCCGCTGACCTGTGCCACCTTCGATGTGATGCATGCGGCATCCACGGCCTACAATGATCAGGCGCAGCAGACGCCACGACCCTTTGCCGCAGATCGCGACGGGATGGTGTGTGGTGAAGGCAGTGGTGTCGTGGTTCTTGAGTCGCTGGATTCCGCCCTGCGCCGCAAAGCACATATTCTCGGTGAGGTGGTTGGTTTTGCGACGGTCTCTGATCCTGGCAATATTGCCAATCCCGATGCGCGGGTGATGGCACATTGTATTCGTAAAGCCCTTGAGTCTGCAGACATTGATGCAGCACAAGTCGATTACGTCAATGCTCATGCCACGGCAACGGAGCAGGGGGATATTGCTGAGAGTCAGGCGATCGGCGACGTGTTTGACACCCCCGTGGCCGTAAGCAGCCTCAAAGGACATCTTGGACACACCATGGCTGCCAGTGGTGCCTTGGAGACGATTGCCACTGTCGACATGCTTCAGCAGGGCAAACTGGTACCGACTTTGCATCTTGAAGATGTTGATCAGCGTTGTTGTGAACTCAATTATATCAAGAAGATAGAAGAAAAACCTTTAAGCTTTGCATTAAAAAATAATTTTGCTCTTGGCGGGGTGAATACCTCACTGGTTTTAAGGAGATATGACCATGACTGAACAGGAAATCATCACCACGGTCAATACGGCCCTGGCGGAAGAATTTGAACTCGATCTGGATGAAATGACCCCGGATGTATCACTGTATGAGGATCTGGGACTCGACAGTCTGGATACCGTTGATATGGTCATTGTTCTTGAAGGGGCGTTCAAGTTCAAGATTCGTGAAGAAGCCGATGTCAAAGAGATCCGCACTCTGGGTGATATCCACGCGTTTGTTGCCAAGAAACTTGCTGCCGAATCCTGATTGTTCATGAACACTTATTCTCTGCTGCACGGAATCGCCATGAATGTCTGGATCTATAGCCTGCTGGTTCTGTGGACGGTACTTGGTCTATTTTTGAGTCCATTTCAGACGGCCTATCTGCGTCTGCGTCATCATTGGCCCGTTGATCGCGCTGTGCGTCACCTTATCTGGTTGTACGGGCGTGGCTGGCTGTTGCTGATCTCCCCGTTTGTGTCATTTTCTCGCGAAGGAGTGACCGCATCCGAGCTTCCTGAGCGCTGTGTGTTTGTCATCAACCATCTGTCGTTCTTTGATACCTATTTCATGGCGGCATTGCCGCACAGCGACGTTACTTTTGCCGTGCGTTCCTGGCCTTTTAAAATGTTTTGGTATCGTCTGTTCATGCGTTTGGCCAACTATCTTGAAGTGGAAGATCTCAGCTGGCAACAAACCACGGAACGTGGCAAAGATATTTTGAAAAATGGCGGTTCCGTTCTGTTCTTTCCTGAGGGCCACCGCAGTCGGGATGGGAAAATTCAACGTTTCTATTCCGGTGCCTTTCAACTTGCCGTGGCTGCTCAATGTCCCGTGGTCCCTTTATGTATTACCGGTACCGATGTGTTGCTGCCGCCAGGACGTAAATGGTTGCGTCCGTGCCGGGTTAAGTTGCAGATTCTTGCGCCGGTGGCTGTGGATGATTATCAGTATGAGGGAGGGCATCTGGCATTAAAGAAAAAAGTTAAAGCGGACATGGTCGACGCGTTGGAAGCGATGACAGTGATGCAGGCAGCCAAGGTAGAGGTGGTGTCATGCTGATTTGTAGTGAACAACTGGCGTTTGCCGCGCCTGACGTGATCCGTGAACAGCAGCAGGTGCTGTTGCGGCAACATGTGGATTATATTGCCGGCCATTCCCGTTTTTATCAACGTATGGCGCGTGAGCACGGGATTGATCTTCGCGATGTTCGTTGTTATGACGACTTGGCCGAGCTGCCGTTTACCACCAAGGCCGATCTTGAGCAATACGGTGATGAGTTTCTCTGTGTTGAAGAACGTCAGGTGGCGGATATCTGTCTGACTTCCGGTACCACCGGCTTGCCCGTAGCGTTTATGCAGAGTCGTGACGATCTCGAACGGCTGTCATTCAATGAGCAGTTGGCGTTTACTACTGCGGGATTGACAGCGGACGACAGGGTGTTGATTGCTGCCGCCATTGATCGCTGTTTTATGGCTGGAATGGCGTATTTTCTCGGCTTGAAAAAGATCGGATCCACGGTGATTCGTGGCGGGTCGAGTTCGGTTTCCGTGGTGGCGCAGTTGATTGAACGGTTTCGCCCAAACGCGTTGGTAGGTGTGCCGACGCTGTTTCTGGCCCTGGCTGAGATTTTGCGCCAAAAAGGGATCGACCCACGCCAGTGCGGCGTCAAAAACTGGTGTGCATTGGTGAGCCGGTGCGCCATCAGGATTTGACGTTGTCTGTTTTGGGCGAGCGTCTGCAAGGCCAGTGGGGCGCGGAAGTTTACGGGACCTATGCCAGTACCGAAATGGCCACGACCTTTGTCGATTGCAACTGTGGATGTGGCGGTCATTTGCCACCCGAGTTGATGGCGGTTGAGATCGTTGACAATCAGGGCAAGCGCGTTGCCGCTGGTGAAGCCGGTGAAGTTGTGGCCACACCACTTCAGGTAACGGGCATGCCGTTACTCCGTTTTAAGACAGGTGATGTGGCGACGCTCTACCGTGATCCCTGCGAATGTGGACGCAACAGTTGGCGGATCGGTCCGGTGTTGGGGCGTAAGAACCAGATGCTCAAGTATCGGGGGACCACGGTCTACCCCCCGGCGATCTTTGCGGTGTTGCAGGAACTCAAAGAGGTTCAGGCGTTTTATATTGAGGTTCGCGACGATTATGCGCTGTCCGATCAGATTAAAGTGGTGGTTGGCAGCAGTTGCTCAGAGCTGACGTCGCATCATATTGAGGAGCTGTTGGCGGCACGCATTCGGGTCAAGCCCGAAGTGGTGATTGAGGATGTGGATACGGTGCGGAGCCAGACTATGCAGGAAGATAAACGTAAGCCGGTGACGTTTTTTGATTATCGCACTTCTGGTGTTGGTGGAAGTGTCGTTTAAAGCTTCTTGTGTTGGACCGCAGTTATTGAGCACCAAAGCTCTCCTGTTCAGCAGCGCCGAACAAGGAAGCTGAAGCCCCGTCACGTGCGTGCCACGAACGTGAACGGATGAGCAATTGGTTCCATCTTATGGACTAAGGCAAATGCCAAACCAAGGTCAAGATCGCCGGGACTCGCCCCGGCAGGCGACATCCTTTTGGCAAGTCGCCCAAAAGGATGCAAAAGCCGGCTAGGGGTTCACAGTGATTTCTTGATTTAGATAGAATGGGTCGTTTTCCGTTATGCTTCACAGATTCGGCTCGTTGCCCTTTAGGTCAACGAATCGTGCTTCTCATGAGCAGTGGTATTGACGGTGATAACTCTTGTTATCTTTGATCCATCAAGTTGTGCTGACACCCCGGCAAAGAGGGAGTGGGCTTTGCCCACCCCATGGGCATTAAAATTGAACGGAGTAACCTGTTTCGATATCGCTTCCCAGCTCTCCCGTTCAGCAGCGCCGAACGGAGTGAACGGTCACCGCGATGGTCGTCGGCAACCTGTTTGAGGACTGATGCCGACTGGGCGAATTTTGCCGACATCGCGGTGTTAGTGAGCGCAGAGAGGGAACCCGTAAGGGCGCAATGACGGGAGTCGATTTTGCGTTCCTTTTGTCGACGCAAAAGGAACCCAAGGTGTGGGCGCGGAAGCCCACGTCATGTGCGTACCAACAATGCGAACGGATGGAGTTCGCCGGAGCAATTTGTTCCGTATGGTGGACCACAGAAGAATAAAACCAAGGTCAAGATCGCCGGGTTTCGCCCCGGCAGGCGACATCCTTTTGGCAAGCCGCCCAAAAGGATGCAAAAGCCGGCTAGGGGTTCACAGTGATTTCTTGATTTAGATAGAATGGGTCGTTTTCCGTTATGCTTCACTGATTCGGCTCGTTGCCCTTTAGGTCAACGAATCGTGCTTCTTCTCAGCGATGGCATTGATGGTGATAAAAAACAGGAGTTTGATCAACCAGGTTGTGCTGGCACCCCGGCAAAGAGGGAGTGGGCGTTGCCCACCCCATGGGCATTAAAATTGAACGGAGTAACCTGTTTCGATATTGCTCCCAAGCTCTCCCGTACTGCAGCGCCGAACGCAAGGAGCTGGAGCCGTGATGATCGTCGGCAACTGTTTGAGCGTTAGCGAGTTTTGCCGACATCACGGCGGAAGCGGATGGAGTGAGGGAACTCGAAGAGCGCGAAGCCCGGGAGTCGATTTTGCGGTACTTTTGTCGACGCAAAAGTGCCCCGACGTGCGGGCGCGGAAGCCCACGTCACGTGGGCACCAACAATGCGAACGGATGAAGTCCGCCGGAGCGGTTTGTTCCGTATGGTGGACCACAGAAGAACAAAATCAAGGTCAAGATCGCCGGGTTTCGCCCCGGCAGGCGACATCCTTTTGGCAAGTCGCCCAAAAGGATGCAAAAGCCGGCTAGGGGTTCACAGTGATTTCTTGATTTAGATAGAATGGGTCGTTTTCCGTTATGCTTCACAGATTCGGCTCGTTGCCCTTTAGGTCAACGAATCGTGCTTCTCATGAGCAGTGGTATTGACGGTGATAACTCTTGTTATCTTTGATCCATCAAGTTGTGCTGGCACCCCGGCAAAGAGGGAGTGGGCTTTGCCCACCCCACGGGCACTGACGTTGAACAGATCGCCAATTTTGAATATTGCTCCCAAGCCCTCCCGTTCAGCAGCGCCGAACGGAGTGAACGGTCACCGCGATGGTCGTCGGCAACCTGTTTGAGGACTGATGCCGACTGGGCGAATTTTGCCGACATCGCGGTGTTAGTGAACGCAGAGAGGGAACCCGTAAGGGCGCAATGACGGGAGTCGATTTTGCGGTACTTTTGTCGACGCAAAAGTGCCCCGACGTGCGGGCGCGGAAGCCCGCGTCATGTGCGTACCAACAATGCGAACGGATGAAGTCCGCCGGAGCGGTTTGTTTCGTGATGCGGACCACAGGCGATCAAGATCAAAATCAAGATCGCCGGGATTCGCCCCGGCAAAGAGGGAGTGGGCTTTGCCCACCCCACGGGCATTAAAGTTGAACAGCCAGTGATGTGTGAGCAAATTCACGTCACGTGCGTAGCCGCTGACGTGAACGGGCGAGTCTGTTTGAAGTGATCTGATTGTTGTGGCATGTGAAGGAACCATTTTACGTGTTTCACTGTATTTATGAACGTTTGAGACAAGATTTTTATCTGAAATGACGAGGGAAAGAAAATGGCAGAAAAGAAATCAGTAATTTTAACCGGTAATGATCTGACTGTGGAACAGATTATTGCCGTTGGTGTCGGAGATCTGAAAGTCGAGCTGGATGAACAGGCGTTGCAGCGTTGTCGTGACAGCCGTACTTTCTTGGAAGAGGCGGTCAATGCTCGTCATATTATTTACGGCGTCAATACATCGTTCGGCCCCATGTGCAACAAGATTATTGATGACAACGAGATCGAAGCGCTGCAGGTCAACCTGATTCGCAGCCATGCCGCCGGTCTTGGTGATCCGCTCAAACCTTATATTGGTGTGGCAGTGATGCTCGTGCGACTCAATACGCTCGTCAAAGGCTACAGTGGCGTGCGGATTGAGCTGCTCGAGTTTATGCAGTGGATGATCAACGAAGGCATTGCCCCCTATATTCCCGAATGCGGCAGTGTTGGTGCTTCCGGTGACTTGATTCATCTGGCCCATCTGGCGCTGGGGATTATCGGTGAGGGCAACCTCTACTACCATGATGAGCTGCGTCCTGCCGCCGAAGTCTTTGCCGAACTGGGGCGCGAGCCGATGCGCTTGAGCTATAAAGAAGGCATTGCCCTGATGAACGGCACAAGCGCCATGACCGCTCTGGCAGCTTTCGCCATTTTTGGTGCCAAGAAACTGTTGCGGGTCAGTTGTGTCACCGGGGCTTTCGGCATTGAATTGTTCGGTGGTATTGACGATGCTTTCGACGAAGATCTGCACAAGATTAAACCTCATCCTGGACAGGTGGAGATTGCCGAAATCATTCGCAACCTGTATCGCGGCTCCGGGAACATCACTCTGCGCGAGAATATGCATGATCAAATTCGCGGTCAGCACCAGGAAGGACTGGTCTTCGAAACCACCATCAATGTTCAGGATGTGTATTCCATCCGCTGCACGCCTCAAGTTTTGGCCCCGGCGGCTGAGATGATTGAAAGTGCCACGCGCACCGTTGAGGTGGAAGCCAACTCCTCCAACGACAATCCGATCATTGTTCCGGACAAGAAGAAAATCATTCACGGTGGCAACTTCCACGGCCAGAGTATCGGTTTTGCCATGGATGCGTTGTGTATCAGCTTGTCAACACTGTGCAACTTGTCGGAACGGCGGCTTAATAAGCTGCTTGATAAAAACCTCAACGAAGGACTGCCTGAGCATCTGATCCCCGGCACTCTTGGCTTGACTATGGGGTTCATGGGATCGCAGTATCTGGCCACCTCGACCACGGCCGAGAATCGTCAGTTGGCCAACCCGGTGAGTACAAACTCCATCTCCTGTAACGCCTCCAATCAGGATGTTGTCAGCATGGGCACCGTGGCGGCACGCAAGGCATTCAAGCAGGTGAGCAACGCCAAGCACATCCTGACCATGGAGGTTTTGGCGGATATGCAAGCGCTGTCGTTCCGTAATGCTGATCGTCTTGGCCTGGGCACCTCACGCATTTATGCGGCTCTCAATGACGAATTTCAGATTTACGATAACAGCCGGGTGTTCCATGATGATCTGGTGGCTATGCGTAAGAAGCTGTTTTCAAGCCAGATGTTCGATGATTTAAGTGGTTATTGGTCCTGATCACCAGAGAGAAAAACAGATGACTTCAACGACAATAACGATGGCTTTGCCCATGGCGGCGCAAAAATTGTTGCCGCACCGACCGCCCATGCTGCTGGTGGATGCGCTGGTCGCATTTACGCCGGGATGTGGCACGGTTGTCAGTGAAGTTCATGCCGAAGATCTGTTTGTCTGCGAAGACGGCAGTCTGGAGCCTGTGGCTTTTATTGAGTTGATTGCCCAGAGCTATGCGGCGATCAAGGGGTACGAGGATACGCTGAACGGGGTTCCGGTGCGTGAGGGGTTTCTCGTGGGGGGACGTCAGGTCAAACTGTTGTCCAAGGCGCATGTCGGTGACCGGTTGACCATCGATATTGAGACCTCCGGTCAGCTGGAGGGGTTTTGTGTGGTTGACGGCGTGGTGCGCTGTGAGGAAGAGATTCTTGCCGAGGGGAGTATCAAGCTATGGATTCGCGACTAATCCGTCTGTGTCTGATTCTGATGGTGTTTTTTCCCGCGATGGTGGTGGCACAACCCTTGCCCGAAGAGATGGCTGATGAAATCCGTCATTCGGCGGCTGAAGTGCAGACTCTGTCGAGTCAGTTTGTCCAGGAGAAATTCCTCAGCATGTTTGCTGAAACCTTGACATCTAACGGTCGTTTTTATTATCAGCGCCCCGATCAGTTACGCTGGGAATTAACTGAGCCGGTTGGTTCCGGGTTTGTTCTCAATGGCGATCACGGCGAACGCTGGCATGAGCGTGTTGATGGCAGTGAACCGTTTCGGCTTGAGGATGATCCGGCCATGAGCCTGATCGCCGAACAGCTGTTTGCCTGGGCTCGGGCTGATCTGCGTTGGCTGCAGGAGCATTATCAGATTGAGCTGATCGGTGTTGAACCGATCTGCCTGCGCCTGACACCTCCCGAAGGACAGGGGCGGGCTTTTCTCGATCATCTGCTTATTCAGTTTTCCGATTCGGCGGCCTATGTCACTGAGGTGGAAATTCATGAGCACGATGGTGATTATACGCGGATCCGTTTCAGCCACACGGATGTCAATGCGCCGTTGACCGGCACGTTGTTCACTGGTCGGGAAGGGCTGTAGCGGACAGACGGATGATCTCGGTACTTTTTAACTATTTTCAGGGCCACCGACGGTTGCTGTTTGTGGTGTACGGCCTGTTTGTCGTGGTCAGCTTTGCCCTGTTGATGCGTCTTACGCCACAGGAAACCATCGATGCCATGTTGCCGGATGCAACCGGTAGCACGGTGCGCGATGATTTTACCTGGCTGCAGCGTGCCCCTTTTGCCCGCAAGGTGTTTATCGATCTTGAGGTGAGCGATCCGCAACAGCAAGCGATCCTGAAGGCGGGTGGTAAAGCATTGGCCGTGGCCCTGGAAGAGAGACTGCAGACAACGGTCACGGACGGTCCACCGATCCAACAGCAGGCCACACTGCTCAGTCATTTGAGTGAGGCGTTGCCGCGACTGGTGACGGAAGAGGATCTGCAAGTGATCGCCAAGCGTCTCGCTGATGATGCGATCATGACGGAGCGACTTGTTCAGATCAAGAGTCAGCTCATGACGCCGCAGGGGTGGTGGACCAAGGGGCAACTCCAGCGCGATCCATTGCAACTGTGGCAATTAAGCGCTGACCATCTGCGTGATTTGAATCCGTTTGCCGGTGCCGGCGGCGAACATGGCGCCTTTGTCAGTCGTGACGGTCGTCATCGTCTGCTGATGGTCGATACTACGGTGGAGATTGGCGATGTGACGGCAAGTCGCCGCCTGCTTTCGGAGATCGATACTGCAATTTTGGAGACCTTGCCGCCAGAAGTGACGGCTACCGTGGTCAGCGGACACCGCTATACCGTGGCCAATGCCGACACTGTTCAGCGAGATATCCGTGTGGTGTTCAGTGTGGCCAGTGTGGCGATTTTGCTCATTTTCATGGTGCTGTTGCGTAATGTGCGTGCGCTGTGGGTGTTTTTTCTACCGGCATCGGTGTTGGGAATCGCCGCCTTTATGGTAACGGTCTGGTTTCCACAACTGTCCGGGATCACCCTGGGCTTTGGTGCTGTGCTGTTGGGGATCACTGTTGATTTCACCCTGCATGTGTTTTTTGCTCTGCGCAGTGGTGGTGCGCCTCTCGGGGCGTTGCAGCGGTTGACACGTCCGCTGGTGGGCAGTGCCCTGACCAGCTTTATGGCGTTCAGCGTCCTGTTGTATTCGACTCTGCCGGGGCAGCGACAACTGGCGGTGTTTTCTATGACAGCCATTGCTGCAGCGTTACTGCTGGCACTGGTGGTCATGCCGCATCTGTGCGGTATTGCTTCGGGGGCCATGGCCCGATCCCGTCATGAGGCCGTCCGCCATCATCCTCGTGCCGCGTGGATCTGGCTGGTGGTTGTTATGGTCGCCGCGTTCGGCTGCAGTCGACTGACCTTTGATGGTGATCTGCGCCGTTTGAGTGTTCAGACTGCTGCGTTAAGCCATGGTGAAGCGTTGATGAAACAGGTGTGGGGCGATGTGCGAAGCCGTACCCTGATCTTTTCTCAGGGGAACACTGAACACGATGCTCTGGCTGTGAATGCACGTGTCGCCGAGCTGATTGCGTCACAACAGAGCAGCGCCTCTCTGGTGTCCCTGGCAACACTTCTGCCGACAGAGCAACACCAACAGCAGAGCCTGTTTCGCTGGCAGGATTTCTGGCAGCAGCATCAGCCGCAATGGCAGCGATTTTTCGAACTGGCGCAGCAACAGGGATTTTCAGCCACGGCGTTTGAATCGTTTGACACCGCGTTGTCGCAACCGTCGCCACTCCTCAATTTGCCGTTCTGGCAACAGGCCGGTTTGGGGACGGTAATTGAGGGTTTGCTGGTCACTGATCTTCCGCAGGGCACGGCCGTGGTCTCATTGCTCGACACCGGTAAGGCTGGAGAGGAACGTGCTCTGGAACTGGACAGCCGTCTGGAACAGATTCCCGGTGTGGTTGTTGTTGACCAGAGTCAGTTTCGTCAGCAACTCAGTGCTCAAGTCGGTCATGACTTTATCACCTTTATCTTGCGGGCGATGGCTGTTGTTGTGGTGGTGCTGGCGGTGTGGTATCGCCGACTGAGTCGAATGGTGTTGGCTTTGTTGCCGGTGCTCGGTGGCTTGGTGGTGATGTTTGGTGTTATGGGCTGGCTGGGGTTGGCGTTTAACCTGTTCAATGTGATTGCTGCAATCCTGATTATCGGATTGGGTGTGGATTACGGGATCTTTATGGTCAATCGCTGTCAGTATGGAAGTGGAATGCATACCGACAAGGCGGTGCTGGTGTCGGCTCTGACCACACTGGCGGGGTTCGGTTCACTGGCGTTGGCGCGTCATCCGGCCATGTCCTCCATGGGGCTGACTGTTTTGTTCGGCATCAGTGCTGCGGTGCTGACCGCTTTACTGGTGGTGCCGACGGTTTATGCCCACTGGTGCTCAACTTCGCCCAAGGGAGGATCGTCATGAAGCGTTACGCCCTGATTGCTCTGTTGCTCGCTGTGGTTCTGACCGCCTGCGGTCGTCCCACGTTACCTCCCCATTCGGGAGCGGTCAGTGAAGGCCTAAGTCCGTTACAACTGGTGACTCAGCATTGGTTGAGCGGCACGCAGCGTTATTTGTGTCGGCAAAGTGGTGTGCTGAAACTGTCTTGGCGGGAGATCCCATTGCAGGGTGTGTTGCGTATCGACTGTGCTGCGCATGAGGCGCGTTTGGTGGCCATGGACAGCATGGGAGTGAAATTGTTTGATGTGACCGTGACCGGCGAGGATATGTCCCTGAACTATCTTTTGCCGTTGTTGGAAGAACATCCGCAATTGCCCAAGGTCGTGGCCCAAAGTGTCCGGCGGATTTTCTTAACACCGCAGCCCCAGGCAGGCGATCGCTTGCTGCCGCGTTGTGACGGTCAGCCGTATCGACTGGTTTCTAATGTACAAAGCGGAGCAGAGTTTACGTTTGGCGGTGATCCGATCCGTTTGCAGACCACCCGTGTTGCGACAGACGATGAAAACTGGCAAGTGGATTATTTCAATGACTCTGATTCCGCAATGTTGCGGACACCGACGATGATTGTGCTTGACGATAAAAACTACCGTTTGACCCTGTGGATGGAGGCGGTGCGAAAGCTATGACCAGTCCGGTACGCAATGAAATACTCCATTCAAGCTGCACTGACCTGCGCATCGAACAGGACACGGCGGAGCAAAGCTTTGTTCTCAGTGAGGCGTTTATCGGTTTTAGCGGCCACTTTCCCGGCTATCCGATTGTGCCGGGAGTGATCCAGGTCCTGATGGCGCAGATTGTTGCCGAACAGGCTGGTCTCGTCTCCCAATCGCCGCAGGCCATGCAACGGGCCAAGTTCCATCGGCAGTTGCGTCCACAGGAGCGCATTGTCGTGCGGTGTACGGCCAAAACGGTGCGTGGCAAGTCGGTGATTGATGCGGCGTTGCTGGTTGATGATGAACTGGCATCGACGTTCTGGCTGACGCTGGCGTAGGGGATAGAGGTTTATGGCAAAAAAAGGGTGGTTTCCAGTAATCGAACAGGCACCAGCTCCGCTGACGTTGACTGTTAAACGTCACGTCCGTTTTGAAGAAGTGGATGCGGTAGGCATTGTCTGGCATGGCCGATATCCGAGCTATTTTGAAGATGCTCGCGTTGCTCTCGGAGCGCATTACGGTTTGGGCTATATGGATTTCTATGCTCAAGGCGTTGTCGCACCAATTAAGAAATTGCACATTGATTATGTTCAGCCGTTGCGTTTTGAGGAGTGGTTTACCATCGAAGGTTTGTGGCACTGGACGGAAGCGGCGCGGTTGAACTTTGAATTTATTCTACGCAATGAACAACAACAGGTGGTCACACGTGGTTACAGTGTCCAGATGTTGTTGGATACCGATCATAATATTCTGGTGGTGCCACCACCGTTTTATCAGGATTTTTTACGTCGCTGGAAAGAGGGAACCCTGTGAAAAACGTTGTGATTACCCACGGCAGCGCCGTGACCGGCTTGGGAACGTCCCTTGATGCCACGTGGGAGGCTTTGAACGACGGGCGCTCGGCAATCGCCGAGGTGGACCGGTTTAATACCGACCATTATCTCGCCAAGGTGGCAGCCTGTGTCCCGGACCTGGCCGCCGATGCCACTGGCTCACGGCTGTATCCGCTGCTCGATCAGGTGCTTGCTCAACTGCCGCAGTTGCCGCAAGAGACCCGTCTGTTTACCGCAACCACCAAAGGGGCGATTGACCTGTTGGAGCAGGGCCAGCGCGATGGCCGCGAAGCCGCGCAACTGCAAGCCAGTTTGCCGGTGACCATGACCCGCTGGGTGGCGGATAAGCTGGGCAGCGCTGATCCGGGGCAGAATGTCAATGCCGCCTGTGCGTCATCCACTCAGGCCATCGCCCGTGGCGCTGCGTTGATTGCCCACGGCCGGGCCAACTGTGTTGTGGTGGTGTGTGCCGACCTGGTCAGTGAGTTTGTCTTGTCCGGGTTTTCGGCGTTACAGGCGTTGTCGCGTTTGCCGAGTCGACCGTTTGACGTTGAACGCAGTGGTTTGACCCTGGGAGAAGGAGCGGCGGCCGTGGTGTTGATGGATGAGGATACTGCCCTCCGACATGGTCTGCCCACGGATATCCACTTGTGTGGCTGGGGCATTGCCAATGATGCCAACCATATTACCGCTCCGGCCCGTGACGGCTGTGGACTGATCCTTGCGGTGGAACAGGCGCTAACGTGCGCCGGACTGGCTGCGGATGATGTGGCGGCCATCAGCGCCCACGGTACCGGCACGGTGTACAACGATATGATGGAGTTGACCGCTTTTAATCAGTTGTTTGGTGACCGGCATCTGCCGATCAATTCCATTAAAGGAGCCCTCGGTCATACCCTGGGGGCCGCCGGTGGTCTGGAAGTGGCTCTGGCGTTGCCTGCATTGCGCCGACGCAGTTTACCGCCCACCTGTGGCCTGGAACAGGCTGAACCGCTGGCCGGTGAACGGGTGAAGAATGTGCCGCAACCATTCCGTGGCGATGTGTTGTTGTCGACCAATTCCGGTTTTGGCGGTGTCAATGCCGCGCTGTTGCTGAAACGGAGGGACGGATGAACCCCTATCGTATTGCCGGATTCGGCTGGGTGAGCAGTTATGGTTTCGGTCGCGGTTTCAGCAGTGGTTTTTCCGGATTTGGTCCCGGTACGTTACCGCAACTGCAGCGCCAGGATCTGTTTGATAAACCGGACCGCCGTTTTGGACGGATGGACCCGTTTTCGCGGCTGGGTCTGGCCGGCATTACTCTGGCCCTGCAGGATGCCGGTATGGACCACTGGCAGGAGAAACGACCGGTGGCCATTTTGGCGGAAACCTACAGCGGCTGTCTGGAGACCGATTGCGACTATTTTACCACGGTGATTCCCGAGCATGGTGCTCTGGCCAGTCCGCAACTGTTTGCCTATACCTTGTCCAACACCTTTCTTGGTGAAGCGGCTTTGCGTTTTGGATTAACCGGATGCTGTGAGGTGGTTAACAGTTGCCGTCCAGACGGTTTGGCCGTGGTGGACAATGCGCTTGATCTGCTGGATAACGGTGAGGCCGAAGCCGTGGTGGTCGGGTTTTGTGATCTGGATAGCTACGGCGTGTTGCAGGCACCTGGTAGCCTGTTTCTGGTGGTGGATAAATCGGCACCTTCTGCACAATTGACCCTGACACGTGAGGCGTCTGGTGCCTTGTCCCTGTCCGGACAGCCCATTGCCTGTGCCATGGCGTTGGTCGCACGGTTAAAGTCGTGACAGGGGCGGAAGCGCGACGTTGGATCGGACTAAAGAGCAGTGCTTGACGTTGAACGCGTCCATCTGCTGATACGATAACGAATGAACGCATAAAGGGAACAAAAAGGGAGAACAATCGATGAAAATGAAGTTGGTTTATCCACGCTGGGCGAAGCTGGAACGGCAAACCGAGTTTCACCTGCCGCCTCATGGACCGGTGGTCTTTGCCGCGACCATTCCTGAAGACGTTGAAGTGAGTTTTACCGATGAAAACGTCCAGACCCTGGATTTTGATGAACCGGCTGATCTTGTGGCACTGTCCGTCATGCTCACCTGTCAGTTGCCGCGTGCCTTTGAGATTGCTGCCGAGTATCGCAAGCGTGGAAGAACCGTCATGTTCGGCGGCATTGCCACCATGTTGCACGCCGAGGAGGTGCAGCAACATGCCGACTGTGTGTTTATCGGTGAAGCGGAAGGGCGTACCGAGCAGGTGATTCGCGACTTTGAGCGTGGTGAACTCAAGCCGGTGTACAACTACCTGCAGCAACATCCGCCCATCGAACTGGTGGGGACGGCACGGCGTGAGATTCTTGATCGTGACTGTTACAACTATCGTGGCGTTCAGATGCTCGATCTGGTGCATGCGTCGCGCGGTTGTAAGTTCAAATGTTTTCCCTGTTGTACCGGTTATCTTGGTGGTCATGAATTCCGCCCCCGGCCCATTGAAAAGGTTATCGCCGAGATGGAGGCGATTCCCAATAACCGCATGTTTATTGTCGATAATTCCATGGCTCAGGACAAACAGTGGCTGCTGGAACTTTTTGAGGCCATGAAGCCGCTCAAGAAAAAGTGGGTGTCTCATCCGTTGCTTGATGACGACGACGTCCTTAAGGCGGCTGCTGATGCCGGAGCCTGGTATGTGTATCAGGCGGTTTTTGACACGTCGGATGTTATTCGTAACCGCATCAAACGGCTCAAGGATTTCGGCATCGGCGTCGAAGGCACCATCATTCTCGGTACTGATGATCAAAGTGCTGACGATATCCGGCGTTTGGTCGATTTTCTCATCGAAGTGGAGCTGGATGTCGCCGAGTTCACCATTCTTACGCCGTTCCCTCATTCGCCGATCCGTGCACAGTTGGAAAAAGAGGGCCGTCTGCTCAATAACGGCTGGGGGGATTACACGGCGGATAAGGTGGTGTTTCAACCGAAGCAGATGTCTGTGGACACCCTGCAGGATCTGTTCTATTACGCCTGGGATACCTTCAACGCCGATGGTGGCTACCAGTTGAAAATGGGGAAGTTGTTCAAACAGGTTATTGCTCGTGAAATGGATGACGGTACCTATCGCCGTTACGATACTAAGCGCAAACGTCAGTTTAGTTTGAACAGGACCGCGTCATGAGTCGTGTTTTTCTGATCTCCTCCAACATCTCCACGGACCCGTATCCGGTGTATCCGCTGGGCATGGCTATTGTCGCCGGTGCTCTGGATGGTGCGGGACACGAGGTGCGGCAGTTTGATTTTCTGGTGTATGACCAGGACTGTCGTCGTCTGCAGGGAGATCTGGAAGCGTTTAATGCGGATGTGGTCTGCCTGTCGTTGCGCAACATCGACAATGTCGACTCATTCAGCTCGGATAAAAACTGGTATCTCACGGATGCCAAACGGTTGATCGAAACGATTCGTACCATCAGCTCGGCTCCGGTTGTCGTTGGTGGCCCGGCATTTTCCATTCTCCCTGAAGAGATTCTCAGCTACCTCGGTGCCGATTATGGTGTGGTGGGCGAGGGGGAGCAAGCCGTACCAACGTTGATCGACCGGATCAGCCGTGGTGAAAAGGTTGAGGCAATCACCTGTGGCAGTCAACCGTTGCAGGGCCATGAGATGGGTCAACCGTTACTGGTGCCGGAATTTGTCGACTATTACCAGCAGCACAGTGGTTTGATCAATTTACAGACCAAACGTGGTTGCCCGTTTAAATGTGTCTATTGCACCTATCCCGGTTTGGAAGGCCACCGTTTCCGGCCACGGCCGGTGGATGCGGTGGTCGAGGATTTGGCCCGTCTTAAACGCGACCACGCCACCAGTACGGTGTTTTTTACCGATTCGATCTTTAACGATCCACAGGGTTTATATCTCGAGTTGGCCGAAGAGATGGTGCGCCGTGAACTCGATATCCGCTGGTGTGCTTTCTTCCGACCTCAGGGGTTGAACCGTGAGGTGTTGCAATTGCTCAAACGTGCCGGGCTGTATGCCATGGAGATGGGAACCGATGCCGCCAGCGACACCACTTTGGCCGGACTTGATAAAGGGTTTGGCTTTGATGAAGTGCTTGCCTGTCAGCAGGCGGCCATTGCCGAGCAGGTGCCCTGTGCCCATTTCATCATGTTCGGCGGGCCGAATGAGACGCCGGAGACGGTGGCTGAAGGGCTGTCTAATATTGCCAAATTGGAGCACTGTGTGGTGTTTGCTTTTTCCGGCATCCGGATTCTGCCTAAGTCGCGCCTATTGGAGCGAGCCATTGCCGATAATGTGATAGAGCCGGGCGCGTCGTTGATCAAGCCGATCTACTATTTTTCACCGCACATCCAGGTGGAGCCGATGAACCAGATGATTCTTGATTCGTTCAATGGCCGCCGTGATCGCATCTTCCCACCGTCAGATGGCCAGGAGAAGATGGCGGTAATGAACAATTTCGGCTTTAAGGGAATTTTGTGGGATCATCTGATCCGTTTTGACACTCCAGGCCGCAGGAGACGCCGTGCACGCTGATCTGGATCGACAACGGATTCTGCTGGTACATCCCCTTGGTTACGCCAGTGGCCAGGCCGGACACGATGTATCGCGGCTGGCCAATATCATGCCGCCTTTGGGTCTGGCCAGTATCGCTGCCTACCTGATGGAGCGGGGGCTGCAGGTTGATATCATCGACTGTTACGCGCGGCCCGACTCAGATCAGGCGATCTGTGATTACGTGCGTCAGCACCGTCCGGCGTGGCTGGGGCTGAGTTGCACTACCTCCAGTTTTCTCGATGGGGTGCGCATTGCCGAACTGGCGCGTGATGCCTGCCCCGGGCTAAAAGTGGCAGCCGGTGGTGCCCATGTGTCGGCGTTAAAAGAGACGTTACTCAGTGATTATCCGCAGCTGGATGCCCTGGTGGTCGGCGAAGGGGAGGAGACCCTCTATCAACTGGCGTCGGCCACCAACGATGATCATACAGCCCTTTCAGGCGTGGTGTGTCGCACTGATGATGGCGAAGTGGTGTTCAATGGTTACCGTGAACCGGCACTCGATCTGGATGCACTGCCGTTTCCGGCTTACGATAAGCTGGAGGGTTTTCCCGAGGCGTATCAGTTGCCGATTTTCAATTATCCCAAAGCGCCTAACACCAGCTGTATTTCCAGCCGTGGGTGTCCGTACGCGTGTAGTTACTGTGACCGCTCGGTGTTCCGGCGCACGTTTCGTTACAACTCTGCAGATTATCTGTACCGTCATCTGCAGCATCTGCGCGAGCGTTACGATATCCGTCATATCAACTTTTATGACGATCAGTTCACGTTTCACCGCCAGCGGGTGATCGATTTCTGTCAGCGGATGATTGACCAGCCCCTCGGCATGACGTTTAACTGCGCCATCCGTGCTGAGCATGTCGATGATGAACTGATTGCGTTGATGAAACGGGCGGGCTGCTGGATGATGAGCCTCGGCATTGAGACCGGTGATCCCGAGTTGCTGGCCCAGCACCGTCAGAATCCCGATCTTGACATGTTGGCCAACACCATCCGTCTGATCAAGAAACATGGTATTCGCGTTAAAGGGTTGATGATGGTCGGCCTGCCCGGTGAGAGTGAACAGAGCGTGCGACGCAGTATCGATTACATTCTCAAACTGCCCATTGATGATCTCAATGTTGCCAAGTTTACGCCGTTTCCGGGCTCGCCGCTCTACGAAAACATCCATGAGTTGGGTGTGTTTGACGAAGACTGGGCCAAAATGGATTGCATGCGTTTCCAGTTTATTCCTCATGGCATGAGTGAGGAAAAGCTCGAAGAGCTGTTTCTGACCTTTTACAAGAAACACTTTCGCCGCAATGATGTGATCTGGGGCTATGTGACCATGTTGTGGAAGTCACCGCACAGTTGGGGGCGCTTTGTCCGCAATCTCGGCGGATTCCTGTCGTTTGCCCGCAAAGGGAAACGGCTGGGCGATGAGGGGTGATAAGGTGACGGGAGTGACGGACCGTTCTCAAATCCTGGTGGCGATTCCGGTCTACAACCACGCGGCAACCTTGCGTGACGTGGTGGAGCGCTGTCTGCAGCAACACGATCAGGTATTGGTGGTGGATGACGGCAGTGAGAATGCTGTGGCGTCGTTGATTGACGATTTGCCCGTTGCGGTGTTGCGACACAACCACAATTGCGGCAAAGGAGCGGCGATTCTGACGGCGGCGGAGTATGCCAAACAGCAGGGAATGAGGCATCTGATTATCCTCGACGCTGACGGGCAACATTTTCCCGAAGATCTGCCGCGGTTTTTTGCCGCGATTGAACAGGAGCCGCTGGCGATTCATGTCGGGTTGCGTGATTTTACCGCAGCGGATATTCCGGGCAGCTCACGGTTTGGCCGACGGTTTTCCAATTTCTGGCTCAGGGTACAGACCGGTCAGACATTGGGCGATGTGCAGAGCGGCTATCGAGCCTATCCGCTGGCGGTGTTTGATCATTTGAGCTTCAGTGATTGCCACTACTCGTTTGAAGTGGAGGTACTGGTCAAGGCCAATTGGGCCGGTGTGCCGCTGCGCGACGTGCCGATTCAGGTCTATTATGCGCCGGGAAAGGCGCGGGTGTCTCATTTTAACAAATTGACGGACAACCTGCGGCTGTCGTGGCTCAATACCCGGCTGTGCCTGCGTTCCATTGCGCCCTGGCCGCATAAACGGCTGGTCAAGCGACAACAACCGCCGTTCAGTTGGCGACGGCCTGTGAGTTCATTGCGTCAGTTGCTGGCGCAGAATGTGTCCCCGGCCAGAATCGGACTGGCCATGGCCGTGGGAGTGTTGCTCGGCGCATTGCCATTGATCGCCTGCCACACGGTGGTGACGCTGTTTGTTGCCGGCTTTCTCGGCCTCAACCGCTATCTGGCCGTTGCGGCGGGGAATCTGTGCATGCCGCCGCTGGTGCCGGCGCTGTGTATCGAGGTGGGCTTCTATCTGCGCCATGGTCGCTGGCTGACGGACATCTCGTTGGAGACTCTCGGTGCTCAGGCACTGGAGCGGGTCTATGAGTGGTTTCTCGGCTCTTTGCTGGTGGGACCGCTGCTGGCCGTTGTGGTGGGTGGACTGGTATATGTCATTGCCGTGGGCCTGGTAGGCGATATGGATAAAACCGTTAAAGAGACGTGTTCGGAGCACGGGGAATCATGACCGGACAGACAAGCGAAAAATTGGCAGAATCAACCAGCGAACAGGTGCAACGCCCCCTTGGCTCAAAGCTGGGTTATCAGGCGTTTTATGTGATGATTCGCAGTGGCGGACGGCGGGCGGCATACGCACTGTTGTATTTTGTCGTCGCCTTTTATATTCTGTTTCGCCCCCAGGTGCGGCGCAGTTGTCGACCGTACCTCAAGCGGCGCTTTGTGGAGGCCGGTGAAGATGGCCTGTGGTGGCACAGCTACCGGATGGTTCTCGATTTCGGCAAGGTGCTGGTCGATCGGGCCGTGGTCGGTATGCTCGGACCTGACCGGCTCAAGGTGGCTCTGCATGGACGGGAACAGTTGCTGGAGATCCGCAATCGTCGTCAGGGGATGATCCTGATGATGTCCCATGTCGGCTGCTGGCAGGTAGCCATGTCGGCGCTGAACTTTCTCGAAGAGCCGGTGCATATGGTGATGCATCAGGATGACGGCAGTCTGGAGCGGCACTATTACGAATATGCCGAACAGGAATGCCCCTATCGCACCATTGATCCACGTGGTTTTCTTGGTGGTACTCTGGAAATGATGGGGGTGTTGAAACAGGGTATGATTCTGGCGGTGATGGGCGACCGGCTGCCGCCCCATGAGCGTAATGTGGTGACGGTGGAGTTTCTCGGTGATGTCGTGGCGCTGCCGTTCAGTTCGTTTCAGTTGGCGTCAGCCACTGGGGCACCAATTGTGGTGATGATGACGCGTAAAAGCGCCGGTGATCGCTATGAAATGGAGTTGATCGACGAGATACGCGTGCCGCAGGGGTTGGGGCGCAAAGCCGAGGCTTATCGACCTTATGTGCAACAGTATGCGGATGCCCTGGCCGGTTATTGCCGGGAAAATCCGTACCAGTTTTACAATTTCTTTGATATGTGGGATGACAATTAATAAGCTAGTGGAATCAACCGTTTTGAACAGGAGACGTTATGACAACCAAAGAAAAACTTAAAAAGATTCTGGTTGAAGATCTTAATCTTGAGGATATCACGCCGCAAGAGATTGCCGATGATGAGCCGTTGTTCGGTGAAGGTCTCGGTCTGGATTCGCTGGATGCCGTTGAACTGGTGGTGCTGGTTCAGAAGCATTTTGGTGTCGAGATTAAGGATATGGAAGAGGGCCGTCCGGCACTTCAATCCATCAACAGCTTGGCTGAATTCATCGAAGCCAATCAGGAGTAAATAAATGGCAAATCGCATTGCGGTGACCGGAATCGGCTGCCTGAGTGCAGCGGGCAACACCTTGGAACAAGCGATGGCGTCCATGCTGGGCGGCGAGCGCCATGGTGGTGATCCTTTACGATTTACGACCACGCACGCTGATGTCTATCCGGTGTTCTCCATCGCTGACGACTTTGAGCAGGTTAGTCAGCGTGACATGTTGCGCACCAGCCGCCTTGGTCTGGCTGCCGCCGGGCAGGCCGTGACCCAATCGGGGTGGTCACTGGAGGCATTACGTGGTCTGCGGGTCGGGGTGTGTATGGGCACCACGGTGGGCAGTGCGATGAACAACGAGCCGTTTTATGCCGGTTACCGTGATGGAGCGTCGCCGGAGATGACACCGATCAATCGTTTTCTCGGCAGCAATCCGGCTGCGGTGATCAGTCGTCATTTCGGTTTTAACGGTCCGACTCAGACCATTGTCAATGCCTGTTCCTCGGGCACGGATGCCATCGGACTGGCTTCGGCGTGGATTCAGTGCGGATTGTGCGATGTGGTGTTGGCTGGCGGTGCGGATGAGTTGTGTCGTACCACCTATAACGGGTTCGCCTCGTTGCAGATCAGTTCGACAAGGCTGTGTCGTCCGTTTGATGCCGAGCGCAGTGGCTTGAACTTGGGCGAAGGCGCCGGGGTGTTGGTGCTCGAATCGGATGCCAGTGCCCGCCATCGCCAGGTTCCGGCTCAGGGCTATATTCTCGGTTATGGCAGCGGTACTGATGGCTGGCATCTGACGGCACCACATCCGGAGGGGCGAGGCCTCAAGCAGGCGCTGGCCGAAGCATTGCGCGTCAGTCGCGTGCAACCGAAGCAACTGGGGTTTGTCAATACCCACGGTACGGGAACCAAAGACAATGATCGGGTGGAAAGTCTGGTGCTCCGTGACTGTCTCAAAGGACTTCCGTTTCATTCTACCAAGGGCTACACCGGCCATACCCTCGGCGCGGCCGGGGCGATTGAGGCGGCTTTTGTCCTCGGTTTCTTGCAGCGGCGAAAAATTCCCGCCAGTGCCGGGTTTACGACCATGGATGATGAGTTGGCGACAGTGCCGGTAACCCAGGTGCATGAGTTTGATAGTTCGTTGGCGCTGTCTGAATCACTGGCGTTTGGTGGTAACAATGCCGTGCTGGTGTTTGAGCGCGGGGAGGTGGTGTGATGAATCTACTTTCTCAAGCCGTTGCAATTCAAGGGGTCGGTTGTGTCGGAGGTTTTGGTCAGGGGGGAGACGCCTTTATCCGCGCCCTTCAGCAGGAAACAGACCGACCACAGATGCTCGACCAGTGCCATGGCGATGGGCAGGCCTATTACCCGGCTTTTCTCGCCAAAACCGATGGCCTGGATGAATTTGTTGCCAAGCGTTCTCTGCGCCGCCTTGATCATTATTCCCGCCTGGCGTTGCTCGGTGGTTGTATGGCGTTGTCCGATGCCGGAATTGATGCCGAGAAACGGGAGAAGGTTGGCGTGATCGTCGCCAGCGGTTACGGAGCTGCGGCCACCACCTTTGGGTTTCTCGATTCAGTGCTGGAGGATGGCGATCATTGCGCTTCGCCGACGGCATTTTCAAACTCGGTGCACAATGTGGCCGGTGCCTACCTGTCGATGCAGTTGGGTATTCACGGCCCGAATTTGACCTTGAGCCAATTTGATATGTCGGTAACGGCGGCGTTGCACAATGCTGTATGCTGGTTGCAACAGGGCCGGGTGGATACGGTGCTGGTTGGCGGTGTTGATGAACATTGTGCCGTGCTCAACTATTGTTATGGCCGTTATTTTGCTGATGAGCCGGTTCCTGAACGCATTGAGCCGTTTGCTTTTGATAAACAGACGGCGATCCCCGGTGAGGGCGCAGCGTTTCTGGTCTTAAGTCGTGATCCGAAAAGAGCGCGCTATGGCTATATTGATGCTCTTTGTGGCGGTCATATCGAGTCGGGTGGCGATGCGTTGATTCAGCGATCCCCGGTGCTGCTCGGTGCCGATGGTCAGCGCAATAGTGCCAGTTGGTACCGCCAGAGTATCGGTACGCCGAAAACCAGTTGCAGTCATGTTTACGGCAGTTTGCCCTGTGGTCAGGCCTTTGATCTGGTGGCCGCTGCGCTTATGGTTCGTGACCAGCAATGCCATGCGCTGTGTAGCCGAGAGGAAGAGTGCGCACCGATCCGTCAGGTGACCAGCGTCAAGTGTAGTGCAGACGGTCAGTTTGGTGCGATTCGGGTGACCCGGGGGATTGGGAAGGGACGTTAGACGTTATGCGAGACAAGGAAGTGCCCCAGGACAAAGGTGTTCTGGATGACAAAAAAGTGGTCAGTTATGCCCTCAATGATCAGGGCCGCTATTGCCTGACGCCCAGTGCCGGTTGGGAGCCGGTCAATTGTGCCAATCGTCTGGCGTGGGAAGATATTCAGGCGGAACTGGAACTGGTGCGCGCCCAGATTTCCAAGGGCGAGATGAGTCCGCTGGCTTATTATATGACCCGTGCGCAGATGGATGTCGCTCTGTTGTCACGTTATTCCGGCATTGCCCGCTGGCGGGTAAGACGCCACCTGAAGCCCAAGGTGTTTGACAACCTGTCCACCTATTATCGACAGTGTTACGCCGGCTTGTTCAATATCACAGTGGAACAACTGCTCGAAGTACCCGAGCAGGATGAATTGCCTATGGCGGATGAGGAGCAGGAATGATTGTCGATTTTCCTCATCGCCAATCGGCGCATTGTGAAAGTGGCGCGGTGGCCAATTTGCTGACCCATGCCGGATTGCCTGTTTCAGAGGCCATGGCCTTTGGTCTTGGTGGCGGTCTGTTTTTCGGCTATGTACCGTTTGTCAAACTCAATGGCTTGCCACTGACTACCTATCGCTGCCGTCCGGGTGGCATTTTCAGCCGGGTGACCAAGGGGTTGCATTGCCCGGTGCATCAGCAACGTTACCGCAGTCAGCAGCAGGCCATGGATGATCTGGACCGGCTGCTTGACGAAGGGGTTGCTGTTGGCGTTCAGACCAGTGTGTTCTGGTTGCCGTATATCCCCGCGGCACTACGTTTTCATTTTAATGCCCACAATCTGATTGTGATTGGTAAAGAGGGGTCTCGCTATCTGATCAGTGACCCGGTGATGCCGGAGCTGGTGTGGTGTGAGGCCGATGACCTGGTTAAAGCCCGCTTTGCCCAGGGCGCTCTGGCACCACGCGGCCGCTGTTATTATTTGAAAGAGCCGCCGCAGGTAACCGATCTACGTCAACCGGCGTTGCGCGGCATGAAAATCGTTTGTCGCGACATGCAGGCTCCGGTGCCGGTGGGCGGCATTCGTGGTATGCGCTTTCTGGCCAAAAGCATGCGTCAATGGGAACAACGTTACGGCACTCGGCGAGCAATCTCCTGTCTGGCGCAACTGATTCGCATGCAGGAAGAGATCGGTACCGGCGGCGCTGGCTTCCGTTTTATCTATGCGGCGTTTCTTCAGGAATGTGCGGAACTCTACGATCATCAAGAGTTGAGCTGGTTGGCCGAACGGTTGACTGAGATCGGTGATGGTTGGCGTGGCCTGGCGGTGAATGCCGCCCGGCGCTGTAAGGGCCGTGATGATTCAATCACGTTTGCTACTTTGGCTGATCAGGTTGCTCATCAGGCGGATGTTGAGGAACCGTTCTACTGTGATCTGCGACTGGTGGTGAAGGACGTGCAGCGAAAGTTGAAACAGGGATGACCTGCCTGGCTCTAGAGGCTTCCTCACTGGTCAAACACTACCGAGGCCAGAATTCTCCTGCGGTAAACGGCATTGATCTGTCGTTGCAGGCGGGAGAACTGATTGCTCTACTTGGACCCAACGGTGCCGGGAAAACCACTACCATCTCCATGTTGTCGACGCTGATGCGTCCCGACAGCGGCACGTTGACCCTTCATGGGGTGGATGCGTTGCGATCGCCTCAATCGGTTCGCCGGTTGATCGGTATGGTCCCACAGGAGCTAGCACTATACCCCAGCCTGACGTTGGCTGAAAATCTGCGTTTTTGGGGACGGTTGTACGGTTTGAGCGGTACCCACCTTGAGCAGAGTCTGACGGCCAGTGTGACAATGACCGGGCTGGAAGATGTCACCCAGCGGCGCATTGATACCTTTTCCGGCGGCATGAAACGACGGGCAAATCTGGCTGCCGGAATCATTCACCAGCCCCAAATCCTGTTTCTTGATGAACCAACCGTTGGCATTGACGCGCAGTCGCGCCATCAGATCCTCACCAACCTGAGGCAACTCAACGCAGATGGCATGACCATGGTTTACACCACCCATTACATGGAGGAAGTCAGTCAACTGTGTCAACGGGTGGTGGTGATCGACGAAGGGCGTGAAGTGGTGTCCGGGGCGGTTGATGCTCTGATGGCTGATCATCCGGAATGTGCTCATCTTGAGGATCTTTTTCTCAAGCTGACCGGCAAGCAGTTGAGGGATTGATATGATAGGGCAACTGTGGGCGGTGATCGTCAAGGAACTGCAATTGCTGCGGCGCGACCGCGGTGGTCTGGCTGTGCTGTTTATCATGCCGGTGGCATTGGTGCTGGTAGTCTGTCTGGTTCAGGATAATATTCTTAAAACATCGGGAGCAGCCGCGGTTGATGTGCTGGTTGTTGATCATGATCAGGCCACCTTTGGGCCGTGGTTTATCAGTCAGTTGCAGCAACAGGGAGACGTGCGCGTTTCTGTGGCAACTGACGATCTTAGTTTTGTCGAAGCGCAACGCCAGGTTGAACGGGGTGATTATCAATTCGGGGTCTATCTGTCGCCTCAGCTGAGCCACTCTCTGCAGCAGGCGGTGGACAGTCAGGTTCGACGACAGCTTTTCTCGCCTGCATCATCTCAAGACAGCGCAATGCCATCGTTATTCTACTCCTTTGATCCGGCGGTTCAGGGCGGCCTGCGTGCCGGATTGACCGGTCTGATCGATCAACTTGTCCGCCGCCATCGTGCCGAATTATGCCTTGAGGCCTTTCAGCGCTACCTGCCGAAACGGGTCGAACATTATGTGACGGTGCAATTGGGACCGATGTTTTCTCAAGCACTGGCGCAACATCCGCTTGAGTTGGATGTGAGCGTTGAGTCCAGCGAAATGATGGTGGCTCCGCTGGAGAGCGAAGCGGGATTTACCATGCCCACATCGATACAGCACAATGTTCCAGCCTGGTCCATCTTCGGACTGTTCTTTATTGTTCTGCCGCTGGCCACGGTGATGTTACAGGAGCGCTCTCAAGGAGTCTTTGTCCGTCTGCAGATGATCCCCGGTTCCATGGTGCCGCTTCTGGTCGGCCGAGTGGTGGCTTATCTGATGATCAGCTTGGTGCAGTTTGCATTGATGCTCGGCGTCGGCCGGACGCTGTTACCCCTGTTGGGAACCGACCATCTTGATCTTCACGGCCAGGTGCCGTCTTTGTTGGTTGTCAGTTTATGTGTTGCTCTGGCGGCCTGCGGTTTTGGTTTGTTGCTCGGTGTTTATGCCCGCAGCAGTCAACAGGCCAGCTTGACGGCAGCTGTGACCATTGTTATTTTTGCCGCCCTTGGTGGGATCATGATCCCGGTCTATCTGATGCCAGAGGTGATGCAGCACGTCAGTGTCATTTCGCCGCTGGGCTGGGGGATGGAAGCCATGCAGATTCTCGTGTTGCGCGGTGGATGTTTGGCTGAAACCTGGCCGTATCTGTTGCGGTTGGTGATCTGCTTTATTGTCTGTTGTTTTTTTGCCTGGCGCGGCCTGCGTCGGCGCTGTTGATTTTTTTAGGGAGGACGTGTCATGAGTCGTCAACAACTCTATCGTGAGTTACAAGATCTAATTATCGAAGCCTGCCATATTCAGGAGGAGTATCCCGATCTGATCGATCCGCAGGTCTCGTTGATCGGTCCGGATTCCCCTCTGGGACTGGATTCGCTGGATGCTGTGGAGATCGTTGTTGCTGTGCAGCGTCATTACAATGTGCGCATCGGTGGGGAAGACACCGGCCGTGAAGCACTGGATACGTTGAACGCCCTGGCGGATTTTGTTGAATCTCACACCTCTTAGGTAACGATTGAGTGCAAGAGACTTTTCGGTGTGGCAGAACTGTCTGTCATGCCACAGGTTTCATCTCTTTGTTTTTATACCGTTTTGATTGTTTATTGATCCCCGGTTTCCGATCCTGTTGCAGGCGGTATTAACAGGAGGGGGGACGTTCATGAGTTTAACCCTTTTTGCGGTTGTCAAACAGCGACACCTCGGTTATATTCGCAACGTTTTTTGTCAGTAAAACTCATCAAAAACTCATCTTTCGATGGCGTCTCGTCAAGTGGCTGGCGGCGCTGTAGAAGCACGGGGTTCGTTCAGTCTCGGGCGAAATGAACGGATCGTGGAGGTTTGTTATGTCGGCGTTGTTGAGCCAGGACTTGCTGTTTGGATTATTGGGTGGTCTGGGATTGTTCCTGTTTGGCATGAAGATCATGTCGGAGGGGTTGCAAAAGGTCGCCGGAAACCGGATGCGCAAGATTCTTGCTGCGTTGACCAACAATCGCTATGTCGCTGCTTTTGTCGGACTGGCCGTCACGGCGATTATCCAGTCATCAAGCGCCACAACGGTCATGGTGGTCGGCTTTGTCAATGCCGGTTTGATGTCGCTGGTTCAGGCGATCGGGGTGGTGCTTGGCGCCAATGTCGGCACCACGGTCACGGCGCAGTTGATCGCTTTTAAGATTACCAAATTCGCCCTGCCTGCCATTGGAGTGGGGGTCGGCCTAAAACTGTTTTCCAAGCGTAAAAGCTGGGTTTACATGGGCGAAATTATCCTCGGCTTCGGCATTTTGTTTTATGGCTTGTCGGTGATGAAGCATGCGTTCGACCCGGTCAAGACCAGTGAAGAGTTTCGCCACATCTTCACCCTGGTAGGAGATAATCACCTGCTGGCGGTGGCGGTAGGCGCTGTGCTGACAGTCATTGTCCAGAGCAGCAGCGCCACCATCGGCATCACTCTGGCTCTGGCTACCAGCGGTTTGCTGACCTTTGAAGGCAGCATGGCACTGATTCTCGGCGAGAACATCGGCACTACGATTACCGCCAATCTGGCGGCCATCGGAACCAACGTCGCGGCGCGACGCACCGCCATGTCGCATTTCTTGTTTAATGTCATCGGCGTGGCTTACATGTTACTTCTGTTTCCTTACTTTACGGCGTTTATCGAGTGGCTGACACCCGGTGACGCCGATTTTGTTATTACCACCCAGCAACAGGCGCATGATCTGATGATGGCCGTGGGCGACAAACCCTATATTGCCCGCCATATTGCTAATACCCACAGTCTGTTCAATGTGCTCAATGTGCTGATTTTTTTGCCGTTGGTTGGTCTGCTGGCTAAACTCGCAACCCGACTGGTTCCCGGTGAAGATGTTGAGGTAGAGTTCCATCTCAAGTATATCGACAATCGTGTCCTCAATACACCACCGCTGGCCATCAGTCAGGCGCGTTCCGAAACCAACCGCATGGCCGAGCTGTGCCTTGAATGTCTTGATGATACATTGCGCTTTATGCGGACCCGTGATAGCCGCATGCTTGAAGGACTGCGCAAAAAAGAGGATCTCATCGATCTGCTGCAAAAGGAGATCATCGATTTTCTGGTGGCGGTTTCCCAGCGGCCCATCTCTCAAGAATTATCTAAAGAGATCTCATCGTTGATGCATATGGTTAATGATCTGGAGAAAGTTGGCGACTACTGTGAAAACCTGTGGGAGCTCGGATTGCGAAAAATGGAGGAACGGGTCAACTTCTCCCAGATGGCTATGGGCGAGTTTGATGATCTGGCCGGGCACACTCGCGAATTTCTTGCCTTTGTCAAAGCAGCCATGGAACGCAAAGATGTCACGATCGGTGAAAAAGCCCAGTTTATGGAAAACCGTATTGATGATCTAGAAGAGCGACTGCGGTTGAATCACATCGCCCGCCTCAATACCGGTGAATGCTCGGTGACTCCGGGGCTGATCTTCATCGATATGTTGCACAATTTCGAAAAGATCGGTGATCATACGCATAGCGTCTCGCGAGCCCTCATCGGAAAAAAATAGTGGCGGCTGTGATAGATGTGGGCTCCCACACCGTTCGGTTGTTGATTGCCGATCTGGTTGGGGACACCCTGATTTACCGTCACTACGACCATGTGGTCACCCATCTTGGACGAGGTGTTGCTGAACATCACACTCTGTCCACACCCTCTCTTACCGCAACTCTTGCGGCGCTGGAGTCTTTTGCAGCGACCATCGCCCATTTTGGTCAGCGTGATATCCGTGTTGTCGGCACAGAAGCTGTGCGTGCCGCACATAACCGTCAAGAATTGATCACCGTGCTCCAAGAACGAACCGGGTTGCGCCTGGAGGTTCTTGACAGTCAACATGAAGCGCTCTATATGGCGCATGGTGTTTTGCAGGCGCTGCACCCACCTCCGCAACGCGCGGTTATTTTTGATGTCGGCGGAGCCAGCACCGAGTTTGTCTGTGTTGAGCGTGGTCAGTTGCGTTTTCAGAACAGCTATCCCATCGGGGTTGTTTCCTTATGTGACTGCGAGGATCCGCATCAGTTGATGGCGTGTTGCGCCGAGCAGTTGATCAACGATCTGAACAGGGCCGGGTTGTGGCCCGCCGTGCACCAGGAGGACTGGGCACTGGTCGGTACCGCTGGTACCGTGACGACCCTGGCCGCGGCACAGATGAAAATGACGGACTACTGCCCGGAGAAAATCAACAACTTTCACCTTCAAGCTTTACAGCTTGATGCCTTGAGCTGTCGTCTGGCGCCTTTGACCTCTGACGAACGCGAACAGTTGCCGGGAATCGAAGCGGGGCGGGGGGAAACCATCTTTGCCGGAGTGCAGTTTGTCCGGTTTCTTCTTGATTTTTTCAAGCACGACGTTATGACCGTGAGTGACGCCGGATTATTGCAAGGTGTTTTCTGGTGTACCTGGGGGCAAAGTACTGTTTTGGCAGCCGTTGATTGACACCGCAACGGCGTTCACTTATAGTCGGCGTTTAGTTGAAATATTCGTTGTGATCGAAATGATCGAACGCTTGAGTGAGAGGACAG